>JAZOOB010000044.1:0-39233 GCA_045654845.1 Eubacteriales bacterium
CGATGGCGTATCCCTTACCGTAACCGACACCAAAAAGACCGACGGAATATATATCCATTTAGTAATCGTTAATTCGGGAGTTATCAGAGAGGGAGACGTCCTTTCGCTTTCCGTAGACAAGGAAAGAAGAAACGCGATAAAGAGAAACCACTCGGCGTGTCATCTCGTACAGGCGGCTCTTCGTTCTGTGCTCGGTAATCACGTAGAGCAGGCAGGCTCTTACGTAGATGAAAAGGAAATGAGATTCGACTTTTCTCACTTCGCGGCGCTCACAAAGGAAGAGCTTCGCGCAGTAGAGAAGATTGTAAACGAAAGTATACTTTCAGCAGAGCCCGCAGAAACCCTTGAAACCGATATGGCGACAGCAAAGAAGCTTGGTGCTATGGCACTCTTCTCTGAAAAATACGGTGACAAGGTAAGAGTAGTTAAGATGGGCTCGAAGTCCACCGAGCTCTGTGGCGGAACTCACGTAGAAAACACGGGAAATATCGGACTTTTCAGATTCGTTTCCGAAAACTCGGTTTCCGCAGGCGTGCGTCGTGTAGTAGGTGTTACGGGCTTTGGCGTTCTTTCACTTCTTGAAGAAAAGGAAGGACAGCTTACAGACGTAGCAAAGGAGCTTAAAGCACCTAATCTTAATGACCTTTCAAAGCGCGCTTCTATGTTGCAGAATGAAATAAAAGAGCTCAAGCGTGAGCTTGATAGCGCAAACTCGAAGCTCTCTCAGGCAGAGCTTGGCTCACTCATTACGAAGGCGAAATCGCTCGGCAAGGTTAAGCTTCTCGCAGCGAAGCTTGACGTGAAGCCCGACGCGGCAAGAGCTATATGCGACACCATAAAGGCAGAGCATAGCGACACGGTTGCCGTGCTTGCGGTAGTAAACGAAGGAAAACTCAACTTCGTATGTGCGTGTGGCGCTGATGCGGTAAAGGCCGGTGCTCATGCAGGAAACCTTCTGCGCGAGGTCAGTGCCGTAACAGGTGGTAAGGGCGGCGGACGTCCCGACAGCGCGATGAGTGGCGGGCGTGATATCGACAAGATTCCCGAAGCGCTCTTAAAGGCAGAAGAAATCCTGTCTAATTTATAAAAAACTAAAAAAGAGCAGAGAAAAATCTCTGCTCTTTTTTGATGAATAATGAAACGCTTCACTTATCGAAAAATGGCAACGGGATTTGTACTCAAACGAGCTTATCAAGATCGACTCCAAAAATTTCTGCGAAGCCCTTAAGCTCGATGTCGGTAACAAATCTTTTTCCACACTCTATTCTTTGTATGGCATTTTTGTCCAAGTCTATACCAATTAGTTGCATTTTATCCGCAAGGCCTCTTTGCGAAAGCTTTGTGGGGTAGGACAGTCTGAGCGCGCGAACGTTATCACCGCACAAATTGTTCTTGCCCTCGTTTTTGTTCTTGAACATTTTACACCTCTTTTTGACATTTAGTGATTGACAAATTTATTATAGTATGTTAGAATACAGGAGATGACATTCATTGAATGTCAATTTGGGTTGATGAAGGTTTGCAAAGGAAAAAACAATGATAGGAATTATAAAAGAAATAGATAAGCTTGGAAGAATTGTTATACCAAAGGAAATCAGGAAGCGCTTCGGCTTAAATGAAAACGTAGAAATTATAGCAACCGAGCTTGGTGTGGTACTGAGAAGTCCGGAATACAGACTCGTAAGAGTAGAAAAAGACGAAACAAACAGAGACTAAAAAGAGCTATAAAGAAGACAAAGAGCAGAGATTTTTCTCAGCTCTTTTTTCTTTGAAAAAGCGAATAAATTCGCTAAAAATAGAAGTATTTTTCTCGGTATATACGACCTTTTTTGTCGTGACTTTATGTTATTATTCAATTATCACGTAAAAAGGAAGTAAAAACCTATGCAAACAAGAAAAAACAAAGAATTTTCCGACGTACATATTCTTTCGGGCGATAGACCGATTGCGCTCTTTTTTTCACAGCTTTTCTCGGAATTTGAGGACGAGGACAAGCGTGGACAAGAGATTCTTGTCGATTTGGCCATTTTCGCCATTTGTGCGCTTTTTTGTACGACCCATATAGTTTTTGGGGCATTTCC
This sequence comes from Eubacteriales bacterium, assembly GCA_045654845.1. GTDB lineage: Bacteria > Bacillota > Clostridia > Oscillospirales > CAG-272 > UBA1740. Next base: position 2,082 of record JAZOOB010000044.1, read on the forward strand.
ACTCGGTATAGCCTTTTTGTGCGCCGCGAGAAGAAGGCTTTTTCCCACTATGCTCGGGCTTCTTTTCGGCTGTGCATTTCTTTCTGACGCGGGCGCTATTTATGCTTTGGTCTATTTAGTTATTTTTTCTTTTAGAATATTCGTGTCAGCCCCTATCGAAAAAAGAAGAGTATTTCCTATATGCGAGCACTATTTTGAGGAGGCGGTGTCGCTTCGCATAGCGCTTTCGGTCTTCTTTTCCTTTTTGCTTTCGCTCTATCAGATATTACTCGGCGGAATAGACAGGGCTTCTCTGTTTTTCGTTTCTGCGATGCTTTTGCTGATCCCCACCTTTTGTCTTTTGTTTTTGGGTATGACCGAGAGCAATTTAGGGGTGGGCGAGCTTTTCGGCTTTGGAAAAAGAAAGCGCAACGTGTGGGGAAGGGTATCACCGCTTTACGCGCAGATATCACTTCTTTCATACATATCTCTTTTGGTGTTTTCGCTCGATAAAATTTCTATGTTTGGGGTTTCCTTCTCGCTTGCTTTTCTTACGCTTTCCACCTTCTTCGTCTCAAAAAGGTTTGGCGCGCTTCGTGGCTGCTTTACAGGGCTTGTGGCGTCTCTTTCGCTTGGTGTTGTTTACGCGCCCTCATTTGCACTTCTCGGTCTTATATCGGGCATTTTGTGGCAGTTTGGCGCTTTTTATTCGCTTTCGCTCGGAGTCGCCTCCGCTATCGGCTGGGCGTCCTACATAGGTGGACTTGAGGGATTTATATATTTGTCGCCCGCCTTGTCCGCTACGACGCTTTTGTTCTTCCCCCTCTTTTCAAAAATTCGCTCGGAGGGTGAACGCGAAAAGGCGGAGATGAAAGAGAAAAAAATAAAAGAGCAGACCGAGTCTGCCGTGGCGACCGACTATGGCGCAGACAGAATAAAAAGACTTTCGCGTAGCTTTTCCGAGCTTTCCGAGATGTTTTCAAAAATGAACAAGACGACAGACGTGCCGACAAAAGAAGACTATTTTTCGGTGTGTAAGGACGTTTGCGGCGAGTTTTGCCCTTCCTGCGCGAGATGCGATAAATGCTGGCGAGACGAGGAAAAAGAGGCATACTTCGCTTTTTCCGAGCTTGCGTCTGTGCTCGAAAGAAAAGGGGATTTCCGCCATCTGCGTATTTCCGACTCGCTTTTTTCCAAATGCCCGAATATGAAAAGGATTCTTTCTTCGGTGTCGGAGCGCTTGGCAGAGGAAAACAGAGCGCGACGAAAGAGTAACAAAAACGACCTTATAGCCATAGACTATACAATGATGTCTCGGCTGCTTGAAAGTGTGTCGAGTGCCGAAAAAAGCGAAAGCGAGCAGGACGTAGCCCTTTGTGACGCTCTGCGCAAGGTGTGTGACGAAAAGAAGCTTTCTGTCGACAGAATTGTCGCGTACGGAAAGAGAAGAAAGAGAATTGCCCTTTCGTCGAGAAATATAGAAGAACTACGAAAGGCGCTGCCCGACCTGCACGAAAGATTTGAAAAAATCGTAGGCTGCTCTTTGAGTCCATTCGAGCTTGAAAGAACGAGCGAGGCACTGACAGCCCGTACCTATGCCATAAGAAAATTTGACGTGGAATTCGCTTCGGCTTCGCTTGCGTCAAGCACGGGTGAAATTTCGGGAGATAAGCATAAATGCTTCTTTTCGCGTGACGAGTATTTCTACACTGTGATAAGCGACGGAATGGGAAGCGGAGAAGAGGCGGCGGAAAGTGCCGAGATCTGCGTCTCCTTCCTTGAACAGATGCTGAAGGTGGGAGTGTCGAAAACGCTGTCTTTAAAAATGCTGAACAATCTGCTTCGCTCACGCGAAAACGAATGCGCATCGACAGTCGACCTCTTTGAATTCGATCTGTTATACGGCAGAACGACCTTTATAAAAAGCGGGGCGGCGGTTTCCTACGTGAAGCGAGGCGAGGACGTTTTCAGAATACGCTCGAAGACGGCGCCTCTCGGCATTATGAAGAATTTGGATGCAGAAAAGACCGATTTCGAGATAAAGGACGGGGACATTATCATTATGCTTTCCGACGGAGTTTCGGGAGAGGGCGAGGATAACGGCTGGCTACTCGCTCTTTTGAGCAAGGAACGAAACGACTCGCTTGATTCGCTTGCAAAGGAGATTCTGGCGGTAAGAGAAAATAAAAAGGAAAACGACGATGACATGACAGTGTCGATTATAAAGGTAATAGGTAAGAGGTAATAGTGAAGAGGCTTTGATTTGTGAACGCAGGGAAGACGACCTCGACGCCTCGCGGAAAAGTGAAAAACAGAAGCCAAAAAGTTAACTTTTGTACGCATAAAAAAGCGCGAAAGACAAAAAAGATAAGATGCAGAGCCGATGGGCAGAACTTTTACATAAAAATGTTTTGCGAGCTTTGTCTAATTTTCACAAAAATATTAAAATTAAAACAAACGTATTTACAAAAATATCAGTGTGTGGTATAATTATTTCAAATCGAAAGATATTTTTGAAAGGAATTTCTACATATGAAAAAGTTCACAAAAGTATTGGCTCTTATGTTGGCGCTCATCACTGTGCTTTCTCTCGCTGTTGCTTGCGGCGGCGAAAAGAATCCCGATGACGAGCCTGCAGTAACCACTAAGGCTCCCACCACCACAAAGAAGCCCACAACCACGAAAAAGCCCACAACCACAAGACCCGCAGTAACAACGAGACCCGTAGTTCTCACAACTACCATTCTTGAAGATGCAACTGTTGAAACCCCTGTTGCAGATCCTTTCGCAGGCTCTAACTTCAAGGCTGCAGATTACTATGCGCTTTACGTTGACGACGCTCTCGTTATGCACCTCAACTTCGCAGAGGTTAACTCCGCAACTCCCGCAATATTCGGCGGTGAGTTCTATAACGACCCCACAGTTGCGGCACAGAACAGATTTAACGGTGTTGCAGCTAACTACGCTCCTTACGTTATTAAGTGTAATTATGCCGATCAGGTATCCGGCGGTACCGCTAAGATTGTTGCTCCTTGGTGGTTCGAGGACTACTATAATGACGGATACATCATGGGTGGCGGTAAGACCTCCAGCCAGAGCGACCTTTCCAACAAGCGTACCACTCCTCCCTTGGATGCAAGCAAGATCGTAAAAGAAGTTAAGGTTGGCGATTCCACCATTTACATTTGCAGAACCGACTCCTACGAGGAAAGATACTATCAGGGCAACGGCGAATGGACCAGATCCTGCTACGTTTCTCAGTGGGGTAACGGATTCCTCAGCGTTGGTAAGAACTCTCAGTTCAACTACCTTGCAGGCGACTACAAGGAAGGTCCTTACGTAGAGTTGAGAGATGCAGGCGCTTATACCATTGAATTTTCTATCAGACTTCCCGAGCTTGTAAGAGGCGCATACGTAAGATTGTTCACCGGTAACAAGTTCCAGCTCGTTACTGACAACGGCTCCTACGCTTTCAAGAACGAAGGAACCACCGGTTATTTGGTAAACGACAATGCATATAGCATTTCGATGGCCGGAACAGATCCCGTTGGTATCAACACCCTTACCCTTACTCACGATATGGTAAACGTATCTGCAGAGGATAAGGTTCTTGCAGGCGTTATCGCAAACGGTAAGTCTTACATGAATCAGGAGTGCGTAAAGGGCGCTATGAACGTAAGCTTCGCTGCAGTTCCCTTCAATGGCATGGACCTCGACATATTCTCGATCCGTGTATACAAGAAGGCACTCACCGTAGACGAGGCTCTTCAGAACCACTTTGCTGATATCGCGCTTATCCTTAAGCTCGATATAACCAACTTCAACAAGCTCGATGCTGCTGGCAAACTCAACGTTTACAAGGCATTTGAGGGCAGATCCGCATCTGAAGGCAAGGCTACCTTGCAGGCAGTTCTTGACGGCGTTGCAAAATAATTGACTATAAAACCCAAAGGGCAGAGAGAAATCTCTGCCCTTTTTGTATTTTTTCAAGTCACCTTTTCGCTCTTCACTCTTCACTATTCACTCTTCACTCTTCACTCTTCACTCTTCACTCTTCACTATTCACTCTTCACTATTCACTATTACCTCTTACTTTCCCTGTGCGCTCGGTCAAGCAAAAATACACCTATAAAGACGATAAGAATACTTGCTATAATGCTGTCAAAGCCTTCGCTTGCGCGCATATAAAGAAGAAGCCTTGTTTCACTATGTAGAGCGCTTTGCGAGAATAGGTAGTAAGAAATAATTAAAAGAGATATGTTTATTATACTCATTCCGATGACAAAAACGGCATATGCGCCTGAATATAGTTCTGACGGAAAGAGAAGAGGGTGTTTTTTCTTTTTCATTTTTTTCTTCCTTTTTTCTTCCTTTTTCACTTATATTTTATCATAAGAAGAAAAAGCTTTCATTAGTGGATTTACGGCAATTGCGACAAATTTTTAAATTATTACCAAAGGCGACCTTTTTCGCCCTTCATTTCTGCTATATTGAAAGAAAAAACTCGCGAGGTGGACATGAAAAACGACGTGCTGACAAGAAAAAGGGGCACTCTTTGTCAAAAGGAAATTAAAAAAACCGAATTTCTTACCCTTGAATACAGAATGTATGAACAAAGCGATTGCAAGGTGCCGTATTCTATCGAAATCGTAGCGACGAACGGGCAAAACGAAATAAGCGGAATTTTAGAGCATTGCTTCGATTTGAAGGAGGAGGCGAAGGCTTTTTTTGAGGTGATTTCCCGCAATCTCGTCACCCCAATTTCACTTTCTTATATCTATGAGGACTACTGCGAATAGGGCTTTTATAATATTGACAAACTTTTGCCTAAATGTTTAAAGAATGTAAACGAATAGTAACAAACTATTAACAAATTTGTGAGATAATGTAAATGGCGTGAGTTCGGCTCTTTACAGTATCGGGCAAGCGCTAAATAATTTAAACGATTTAGACGGGAGAAAACGGATATGGATTTATCGTTTTTGTATGCCGCCCTTTTAGAGCTTACTTGGCAGCAGGTGGTAATGTGGGCTATTGGCGGACTTTTGATTTTTTTGGCAATTAAAAAGGATATGGAGCCTACGCTTCTTTTGCCTATGGGCTTCGGCACTATTCTCGTAAATATCCCCTTGTCAGGTGCGATAGGCGAGCACGGTGTTCTTACCACCCTTTTTGACGCGGGTATAGCAAACGAGCTGTTCCCCTTGCTTCTCTTCATCGGTATAGGCGCTATGATAGACTTCAGCCCCGTGCTTTCAAATCCGAAGCTTATGCTTTTCGGCGCGGCTGCACAGTTCGGTATATTCTTCACCCTTTGTACCGCGTCTATGTTCTTCGATATAAAGGAAGCGGCTTCTATCGGTATTATCGGTGCGGCAGACGGTCCTACCGCCATAGTCGTAGCGAATAAGCTTTTGGGCACTGACAGTAATATTACGGGCGCTATAATGGTAGCCGCATATTCGTATATGGCGTTAGTTCCTATAATCCAGCCCCCCGTTATCAAGGCGCTTACCACCAAAAAGGAACGCCTTATAAGAATGCCTTATGCAGATAAGCAGGTTTCCCGCTTGACGAAGATTTTGTTCCCCATCGTAATTACGGTTGCGGCAGGTATAGTCGCGCCCGAGTCGGTTTCGCTTATAGGCTTCCTTATGTTCGGAAACCTTATTCGTGAGTGCGGAGTTCTTAACTCGCTTTCCGAAACCGCGCAGAAGGTGCTTGCAAACCTCATTACTATATTCCTCGGCATTACCATCGCTTGTCAGATGGAAGCGGAGAAATTCCTTAACTGGAACACCCTTCTCATTCTCGGTCTTGGCTTGTTCGCCTTCATTTTCGATACCGCGGGCGGTGTGCTCTTCGCAAAGCTTATAAACCTCTTCTTGCCGAAGGGCAAAAAGATAAACCCGATGATAGGTGCGGCAGGTATTTCCGCGTTCCCAATGTCGGGAAGAGTAGTACATAAGATGGGACTTAAGGAGGATCCCCAGAACTTCCTTCTTATGCACTCTATCGGTGTAAACGTATCGGGACAGATCGCCTCTGTTATCGCGGGCGGTATGATACTCGCAATTTTCTCTAATATGTAAGAAGGAGGCGCTGATATGAATCCTATGGCATTTGTAAACTCTTTGCAGTATATGGCGCAGGGAATGGTAGGAATTTTCGTCGTAATTTTAGTAATCATCGGCGTTACCACCTTGCTTAACAAGCTTGCAAAATAAGAAAAGTAAAGACAAAAGGGCAGAGAAAATCTCTGCCCTTTTCTATTAAAAATTAAAGGCGGATAGCATAAACCGACTTGAAAAAAGCGTAAAGATATGTTATACTTTAATAGTAGATAAAAATGAAAAGGAGGGAAGAATATGGTACTGATAATTGCCGAGAAGCCGAGCCTCGCCAGAAATATAGCGGCAGGAATAGGCGAAGTGAAGGCGAAGCGCGACGGATACCTCGAATGCGACGGATATCTTATAAGCTGGGCATTCGGCCATTTATTTTCCCTTTGCGATATAGAGGAATATTCCCCCTCGCCCGACGGCACGAACAGATGGACTATGAAAAATCTGCCCTGCTTCCCCTCGGAATTCAAGTTCGACCTCAAAAAAGGCGCGGACAAGAAGGTGGACTCGGGCGTTTTGCGTCAATTTAAAACGATAGAAGCGCTCTGCAACAGGGCTGACGTAGACACGATAGTAAACGCGGGAGACGCAGACCGCGAGGGAGAGATAATAGTAAGGACTTGTGTAAACAAAGCTTTACATTCAAACAAAAAGCTCATGCGCTTGTGGCTGCCCGACCAGACACCGCAGACGGTGGCGAAGGCGCTCTCTGAAATGAAGGAAGAGTGCGAGTACGAAAATCTCGCAAACGAGGGATATGCGCGTACCTATATCGACTGGCTCTACGGAGTGAATCTCACGAGATACGCGACCTTGAAGACGGGAAAGCTTTTGCGCGTCGGCAGAGTTATCATTCCGATAGTAAAAGCTATTTATGACAGAGACCTGTCTATCCGTAATTTCCAGCCCGAAAAGTATTACGCAGTTTTCAGCTCTGCCGAAACGAACGGAGAATCCGTCGAGCTTTTAAGCAAACAAAAGTTTAATAAAGACGAATTACAAAAGGCAGAGGCGCTTTGCAAGCTCTATAACGAAACGGGCGCGAAGGTTACCGCCAAAAAGACGAAAAAGGACAAGCTGTCGGCGGGGAAGCTCTATTCGCTTTCAAAGCTGCAAAACGTGCTTGGTAAGAAATATAAAATGTCTATGGCAGAGAGTCTTTCTATCGTGCAGAAGCTTTACGAGGAGGGCTATCTCACCTATCCCCGTACGAACAGTGAATATCTTGCGACTGCCGAAAAGGATAAAATAAGACAGATTCTTGCAAACGTGAAAAAGACGGGCTACGACGTCAAGTTCAAGGACGGAAAGAATATTTTTGACGATAGCAAGATAGAGTCGCACTCGGCACTCACCCCTACCTATAAAATCCCCGACAAGAATAAGCTGTCGGAAAAGGAAATGCAGGTATACTCGACTGTGTTCCGTCGATTCGTCGCGGTATTCTGCGCCGAGGAGTGTATAGTAGAAAAATCCGAGCTTTCGGTTTCTGTCGGTGACCTTGAGACCTTCTCTTTGAAGGGCACTGTCATTTTGCAGAAGGGATGGACGAAATACGACGACAGAGAGGCGAAGGATAAATTCCTGCCTAATCTTTGCGAGGGAGACAAGGTCGAAATAGACTTCAAGCCTGTCGAAAAGGAGACCTCGCCACCCCGTCATTATACGATAGAAACTCTTAATAATTATCTGAAAAACCCTTTCCGCGATGAAAAAGCGGCACTCGCCACCGAGGACGGCACTGAAAACGACGAAGAGGACTACAAGGCTATCTTCGACGGTCTTGAGCTCGGCACGGAGGCGACCCGTACGGGCATAATAGATAATGCGAGAAAGAGTGGATATATACAGTTAAAAAAGGACGTTTATACCATATTGCCCGACGGAGAATTCCTGATAGAAGCCTTATCCAGAATGAAGATAAATATGGATAAATATAAGACCTCGGCGCTCGGTAAGGCTCTAAAAAAGGTGTATCGCGGAGATATAAAAATATCGGACAGCGTCCGTCTTGCCGAAAACGAGATAAGTGAGGTCTTTAAGTCGAATCTTTCTGCGCCTATCGAGGCGGACGAGGAGACGGGATGTATCGGTGACGCGGTGGGCAAATGCCCGTTGTGTGACGGAGAGGTGAGAAGGACGACCTTCGGCTACGGCTGCTCGAATTACAAGACGAATTCCTGTCGTTTTTCGGTGCGCGAATACATCTGTCGCAGAGCTATATCGCTTTCTAATATGAAGCTCTTGCTGGAAACGGGGAAAACCTCGAAGATAAAGGGCTTCGTCTCGCCAAAGACGGGCAAATCCTTTGACGCAGTGCTTAAATTGGAGGGTGGCGAGGTGAAATTCGATTTTTCCTCTGACGAAAAAAGAGAAGAAAGACCAAAAAACGATACCCGTCCGCGCGAGCTTTTTTCGAGCGCGAGAAGGTATGAGGCAAATCCCGAATTGCCCCCCGACTTTTTTGACAAATAACCGTAAATAAGAAAATTCCGCAAAGGAACACAGAGAAAAAAAGAAGCATAAAATATTAAAAAATGCTTTTTGCGAGGTATTTAAAATGTGTTCTGTATGCGGAATTTTTGATTTAAAGGCTTCTTTTAAAGAAGAAGCGGAAAAAATGAGCAGAGCGCTTTGTCACAGAGGTCCCGACTCCTTCGGTGGTTTTTTTGAAAACGGGGTTTGTCTGTGTCATAATCGCCTTGCCGTAATGGATATAGAGGGCGGCGCGCAGCCGATGAGTGTAGAATATAAGGGGGACGTGTATACAATAGTTTACAACGGAGAGGTCTACAACACAGACGAGCTGAAGCGCGAGCTTTTTCGATACGGTGTGAAATTAAAGACAAGGTGCGACACCGAGCTTGTCTTGTGGAGCTACGTTATCTTTGGCGAGGACTGCCCGAAAAAGCTGAACGGAATTTTCAGCTTCGCCGTCTATAAAAGTGGTGAAAACAGGATTTTTCTTGCGCGCGACAGGTTTGGAATAAAGCCGCTTTACTATACGTACGCAGGCGAGCGATTTTTATTTGCATCTGAAATAAAGGCTCTTTTTGAGTGCGAGGGTGTGACACCCACGGTAGACAAATACGGTCTTTGGGAGCTTTTATACCTTTCCCCCGTCACCTTGAAGCATAGCGGAGTTTTTCGTAACATAAGCGAGCTTGGACCTGCCGAGTGTGGCTACGTCGACGAAAAAGGCACGCATTTTCATAAGTACTGGCACCTACAAGCAAAGCGCCTGACCGAAACGAAGGAGGAAATGGTAGCAAATACGAGGTATCTCTTAAAAGACGCGATAGAAAAGCAGCTTGTAAGCGACGCCCCTCTTTGTACCTTTTTGTCGGGCGGTCTTGATTCCTCTGTCATAACCGCGGTGGCGAGTGCTTCCTATCAAAGAGAGGGAAAAACGCTTTCGACTTATTCCTTTGAATATGAAAATAATAAACAGAGCTTTAAAACCACACTTTTTCAGCCTAATAGCGACGATGCCTACGCTTCGTGGCTCTCTTCCTACCTCGGCACGAATCACACCGTACTCACAGTGCCGACCTCTGCTCTTTGCGAGCATCTGTCCGATGCGGCTATTTCTCGCGATATGCCGGGACAGGCGGACATAGATTCTTCCTTGTGGTATTTCTGCCGAGAGGTGAAAAAGAAGCATACCGTCGCGCTCTCGGGCGAGTGCTCGGACGAGATATTCGGTGGTTACCCTTGGTTTTACCGCCCCGAAATGCTGAAAAGGAGCTTTTTCCCTTGGATACACGAGCCCCGTGTGAGAATCTCGCTCTTTGACGACGCGATAGTGAAAGCCGACGAGGGCTACGCTTATATAAGTGAAATATATAAAAAAACCGTAGGCGATGCAGAGCTTTTAGAGGAGGATGACGAGGAAATGAGGACGTCAAGAATAGCGACTCATTTATCGGTCGAATATTTTATGACTAACCTGCTTGCGCGAAAGGACAGAATGAGTATGGCGCACGCCTTGGAGGTGCGCGTTCCGTTTGCCGACCATAGAATTCTCGAATACGTATATAATATTCCTTGGAGCGTCAAGTTTGAAGGCGGTGTAGAAAAAGCGCTGCTACGAAACGCGATGAAGGATTTTCTGCCGAAAAGAATCCTTGAAAGAAAAAAGAGCCCGTACCCGAAAACCCACAACCCCGAATATGAAATGCTTGTGCAAAAAATGCTTAAAGAGAGGCTGGAAAGCAAGGACGGGCGCTTAAAGGAGATAATAGACAAAAAGAAGCTCGCTTCACTTATGGAAGGAGAGGACGTGACGTGGTTCGGTCAGCTTATGTCCCGCCCGCAGCTTTTCGCTTGGCTTATACAGCTCGACGTCTGGCTCTCTCATTTTTCGGTCAATATCGTATAAATTAGAAAAAAATCCGCTTTTTTGCCTCGGTTTTCATAAATAGAGCATACTTTTTTCAAAAAAGAGGTAAAATCTTTATAAATGCTTGAATTTGGAAATCTTTTGTGCTATACTTTATAGATAGAAAAAGAAAAAATGAGGCTTTTTGCCGAAGAGGTAAGGATGTCAATCGAAAGAGTAAGAGAATATTTCCGTTCGTGCGGAATAGAGGATCGGATAAGAGAATTCGACGTTTCCAGCGCGACTGTCGCTTTGGCGGCAGAGGCTCTCGGCTGTGAGGGTGCGAGGATAGCAAAAACGCTTTCCTTCGCTATCGGTGAGCGCACGGTACTCATCGTCGCGGCAGGAGATGCAAGAATAGATAATCATAAATACAAAGAGAAGTTTGGCGCAAAGGCTAAAATGCTCGCTTACGAAGAGGTCACCGAGCGTATAGGTCACGCAGTCGGCGGTGTTTGTCCTTTTGCAGTAAACGAAGGAGTCGAGGTCTATCTCGACTGCTCACTTCAGCGCTTTGAGACTGTTTTCCCCGCTTGCGGAAGCTCAAACAGTGCAATAGAGCTGACAATTCCGGACCTTGAAAAGTATTCACGCTTTATTGAGTGGATAGACGTCTGTAAATTACCCGAATAAAAAAGAATGATATAGAGGATTACGCAAAATGAAAAGAGTTTTAGTTAAGGATATTTACGCCGATATGGCGAAATTCGGCGGTAAGGAAATTACTGTCGGCGGTTGGATGAGAAGCCTTCGTGACAGCAAGGCGTTTGCATTCATTGATTTGAATGACGGAAGCTGCTTCAAGGGCGTGCAGATAGTTCTTGAACGCGAGTTTCTTGAAAACTATGAGGAAATAACCCACTTCAACGTAGGAAGCGCTGTCGTCGTTACGGGTATACTCGAGCTTACCCCCGACTCAAAGCAGCCCTTTGAAATCAAGGCGAGAGAGGTTTATCTCGAGGGCGCGTCTACACCCGACTACCCCTTGCAGAAGAAGAGACACTCACTCGAATTCCTTCGCGAAATCGCATATCTTCGCCCCAGAACGAATCTCTTTTCTGCGGTATTCCGCGTTCGTAGCGAGATAGCTTATTCTATTCACGAATTCTTCCACGAAAGAGGCTTTGTATACGTAAACACCCCCCTTATCACAGGCTCTGACTGTGAGGGCGCGGGCGAAATGTTCAGAGTTACCACTCTTGACCTCAACAACATTCCGAGAAACGAGGACGGAAGCGTAGACTTCTCGCAGGATTTCTTCGGCAAGAGCGCAAACCTTACTGTTTCAGGTCAGCTTGAGGGCGAGACCTATGCTATGGCATTTGGAAACATTTATACCTTCGGTCCTACCTTCCGCGCAGAAAACTCGAATACCGCGCGTCATGCGGCAGAGTTCTGGATGATAGAGCCCGAAATCGCGTTTGCAGACCTCGACGACAATATGCAGCTCGCTTGGGATATGATAAAGCACATAGTAAACCACGTGCTCACTACCTGCAAGACCGAGCTCGCATTCTTCAACGATTTTGTAGATAAGACCCTTCTCGACAGACTTAACGCCCTTGCGGCAAGCGACTACGAAAAGGTGACCTACACCGACGCGATAGACCTGCTCAAAAAGAGTGGCAAGGAGTTCAAGTACCCTGTGGAATGGGGCTGCGACCTTCAGACCGAGCACGAAAGATATCTTACAGAGGAAATCTATAAGAAGCCTATCTTCGTTATCGACTATCCGAAGGAGATCAAGTCCTTCTATATGCGCTTAAACGACGATGGAAAGACCGTCGCGGCTATGGACCTTTTGGTTCCCGGTGTCGGAGAAATTATAGGTGGTAGCCAGCGTGAAGAGCGCATTGATATTCTTCTTTCGAGAATGAGCGAGCTTGGACTCAAGGAAGAGGATTACAGCTGGTATCTCAATTTGCGCCGTTACGGTGGAACGAAGCACGCGGGCTACGGCTTGGGCTTTGAGAGAATTATAATGTATATGACAGGCGTAAGCAACATAAGGGACGTTATCCCTTATCCGAGAACAGTCGGAAACGCCGAGTATTAATGCTTTAGGGGACATCTTTTCGGGTGTCCCCTTTGTCAAAAGAGGAGAGAGCGAATGGAAGAAGGCAGCTACAAAAAAGAATATGACCTCTGCTCGCTTTGTCCGAGAAATTGCAAGGCAAAAAGAAGCGAGGGCAAAACGGGTAAGTGCGGTGTCGGTGGCACTCTAAAGGTTGCACGAGCCTCTCTACATATGTGGGAAGAGCCCTGCATTTCGGGTACTCGCGGATCTGGTACTGTGTTCTTTTCGGGCTGCTCGCTCGGCTGTGTCTACTGTCAGAACAGAGATATTTCAAGAGGTGAGCGAGGAAAAGAGATAAGTGCCGAAAGATTGGCAGAAATCTTCTTTGAGCTGAAGGAAAAGGGCGCGCACAATATAAACCTCGTCACACCTTCTCACTATTTGCCAACTATTATTTACGCGATAGAGAGGGCGAAGCGCGAAAGCATAGGAATACCCTTCGTCTACAACTCAAGCGCGTATGAAAAGGCGGATTCTATAAAAAGATTAGACGGGCTTATAGATATATACCTGCCCGACTTCAAGTATATAGATAGAGAAATAGCGAAAAGGTATTCCTTTGCCGAGGATTATCCCGAAGTAGCGAAAAATGCTATTTCTGAAATGGTGTCGCAGAAGAGAGGCGCTCGCTTCGATAAGGACGGAATTATGACGGAGGGAGTTATCGTACGGCACTTGGTACTGCCCGACGCCTATGAAAATTCGCGCGCGGTGATTGAATATCTCTACGCGACCTATAAGGACGATATTTATATCAGTCTTATGAGTCAGTATACCCCCGTATGTGAAAACGAAATATACCCCGAGCTTAATTTGACGGTAGATGAAAAGGAGTATGAGGCGTTAATAGATTACGCTGTCACACTCGGTGTTGAAAACGGCTTTATACAGGAGGGCGGGGCGGCGAGCGAGAGCTTTATTCCCGACTTTAACTGTGAGGGCGTATAATAAAACTGTAAACTTTAATTGACAAAAACAGGAGAGGCTTTTTATGGAAATGGTATTGCTTACCGCCTTGGGTGTCGGCGGCGCGACGGTGTTCGGCGCACTTCTCGGCTTCGCATTTAAAAAGATATCCCATAAATTCAGCGACGTCGTGCTTTCATTCGCCGCAGGTGTAATGCTTGCCGCGGCGGTCGTGGGACTTATTTTACCTTCGCTTGAATACGGCAAAAAATTTTCTTTGCCCGTAACGATTCTCGGAATATTTGCAGGAGCTATCTGTATTAACCTGTTAGATAAGGTCGTACCTCACCTGCACAGCCCCGCGGGCAAGGAGATAGAGACGCATCCCGAAAAGACCGAGCAGATAAACAAGATATTACTTTTCGTTTTGGCTATCGCTATACACAACTTCCCCGAGGGTATTGCTTCGGGTGTCGGCTTCGGTACTGATAATACGGCAGAGGCTCTCGTAATTGCTTCTGGCATAGCCTTACAGAACATCCCTGAGGGTATGGTAATAATCGGACCTATGCTCGCGGCAGGGATAAGCCGAAGAAAAACGCTTCTTTGTGCAATAGGCACGGGCGTTATAGAGGTGGTCGGTACGCTCGTCGGTTATTTTGCCGTCACGGTTTCCTCGGCTATTCTTCCTTTCGCTCTCGCTTTTGCGGGTGGCACTATGCTCTACGTAATAAGCGACGAGATGATACCCGAGACACATTCACACGGCGCAGAAAGGGCGGCGACCTACTCGCTTTTGGTCGGTTTTTGCCTTATGCTCGCGACAGACTTTCTTTTGGGATAAAAAAGGTAAAATTTTGTAATAAAAGCGCGTAAAGCATTGATTTTTAGATAAAAATGTGGTATATTACGTAGGTAGTAAATTTTTTTCGGAGATAGTGGAGAAAAAATATGCAGATCGACAAGCTTATTAAAAATTTAGTGGATTACGCGACTGAAAATGCGCTTATAGAGGAATGCGACAGAGCGTATATGACGAATATGATCGCAGAAAAGCTCGGTGTGACCTCTTATACAGAAGAAGAGCTCTCAAAAGAAGAAAAGCTCACCCTTGAAGAGAGTCTTTCTGCACTTTGCGACTACGCGACCGAAAAGGGAATTGTCGAGTTTGACAGCGTAGTATACAGAGATTTATTCGACACCTCGCTTATGGGTGTGCTTACGCCTAAGCCGAGTGAGGTAATAAAGAAGTTCTTTTCGCTTTATGAAAAGTCGCCCGCCATGGCTACCGACTATTTCTATAAGCTCTGTCGCGACTGCGATTATATCCGTACGTACAGAGTTATAAAGGACCTTAAATGGAAGGTAGATAGCGAATACGGAGAAATAGATATCACCATAAACCTTTCGAAGCCCGAAAAGGACCCGAAGGCGATAGCTATGGCGAAGTCTATGCCCCAGAGCAACTACCCGAAGTGCGTGCTCTGTCACGAAAACGAGGGCTTTCGTGGAAGCGTATCAGCCCCCGCAAGACAGAATCTTCGCCAGATACCGATAAAAATGGACGGAAAGCAGTGGTACTTACAGTATTCGCCCTACGTATATTATAACGAGCACTGTATCGCGCTTTCGGGCGAGCATACCCCTATGAAGATAGATCGCTCTTCGTTTGTAAAGCTTCTTGATTTCGTAGATATATTCCCACACTATTTCCTCGGCTCGAATGCAGACCTTCCTATCGTCGGTGGATCTATTCTTTCGCACGATCATATGCAGGGTGGCCGTTACACCTTCGCTATGGAGCGCGCGCCTATCGAAAAGGAAATAACCTTCTTTGGATTTGAGGACGTAAAGGCAGGTATCGTAAAGTGGCCTATGTCGGTTATAAGAATTGCGGGCGAAGATAAAGCCCGTCTTGTAGAGCTTGCCGATAAGATTCTCGTGGCTTGGAGAGGCTATACCGACGAAAAGTCTTTCGTATATGCAGAGACCGATGGCGAGCCCCATAATACCATTACCCCCATCGCTCGCAGAAGGGGAAGCGATTTTGAGCTTGACCTCGTGCTTCGTAATAATATTACGACAGAGGAGCATCCTCTCGGTCTTTATCATCCTCATGCCGAGTATCATAATATAAAGAAGGAAAACATAGGACTTATCGAGGTTATGGGCCTTGCAGTTCTGCCCGCGCGTCTTAAAGCGGAAATGGCGACGCTTGCCGAATATGCCGTAGAGAAAAAAGACGTAAAGGAAAACGAAGCCCTCGTAAAGCATGCCGAATGGTTCGATAAGTTCAAGGACAATTACACCTTTACAAAGGAAAATGCGGATAGCATTTTAAAAGAAGAAATAGGAAAGACCTTCGTACACGTTCTTGAAGATGCGGGCGTCTATAAATGCACCGAAGAGGGAAGACAAGGACTTTTCCGTTTCGTCGATTACGTAAACAAATAAGATTATTAAAAAACAGGAAAGCGCGATTTTTACGTTTTTTCCTGTTTTTTTATTTGAAAGCATTGACATATGCGATTTTTTGTGGTATCGTTTTGTTGTGGTAAAGTGATAAAATGCGGAAGTGGAGAGATCCACAGAAAAGTTAAAGCTATATAATGAAACTCAACGGAGGTAAAAATGAACTATCATAACGAAGCGACCGACAAGCTTATGGAGGCTGTGCTTTCCTTGCAGACAAAAGAGGAGTGCTACGCCTTTTTGGAGGATATCTGCACTATAAAGGAGATCCTCGACATAGCACAGAGACTCGAGGCGGCAAAGATGCTTTCTGAAAAGGTGAGCTATCTCGATATATCAAAGGCGACGGGAATGTCGACAGCGACCATCAGCCGAGTAAATCGCGCGCTCACGTACGGCTCCGGCGGATACAAGATAGCGATCGAAAGAGCGAAGGAAAACGAGAAATAAGCGAAAAAGAAAGTGCGTCCTTTTGCGATGGGCGCCACTGGGGGAGGAAAACAAATGATATCGTCTGATTTTCACGTTCACACGACCTTCAGTGACGGTGCGTCCACACCCGAAAAGATGGTGGAATACGCTATTTCAAAAAATCTGCGGGCGATAGGCTTTTCCGATCACTGTGATCCCATTGGCTCTTATCTTGAAATGAATGAAAAGAAAAGAAAAGAATATATAAAGGAAGTTAAGGCCTTAAAGGAAAAGTATAAAGGACAAATAGAAATCCTGCTCGGCATTGAAAGCGACCTTTTTGCGCCCGAATACGATAAAGGTGAATTCGACTACGTAATAGGCTCTGTTCACTATATAGAGTCAAAGGGAAAGCTCTATGCCGTCGACGTGTCGGCAGAAAAGACGGCCTCTATCGTTGAAAATGAGTTTTCGGGAGATTACCTTTCCTATGCCGAGGCGTATTACGACACAGTCTGTCGCTTGAAGGACAGAAAAAGAGTGGATATAATAGGCCACTTCGATATTATAACGAAATTTAAAGAGCAGGGTATCTTTATAGACGAAGAAAGCGAGCGATATAAAAATGCCTATAAGAAGGCACTTGACGCACTCGGCTCCGACTACATTTACGAGATAAATACGGGCGCTATCGCACGCAAGTACAGAAAAGACCCGTACCCTTCGTACGATATTCTTTCTGAAATAGCAAAGAGAGGGTATAAGGTGATTTTGTCGAGTGACGCGCACGAAATGAAGACTCTTTGTTACGCCTTTTCCGATGCGGAAGAGAAAATAAAGACGCTTCCGTTACACATTTGCGAAAGTCCTTTGTGCAAAATATAAAATTTTTTCGTCACTTTTGACAACAGAAAACGAAAAAATCTGACTTTTGTTAGTACAGAATGACGATTTTTGAGAAAAAAACAAAAAAATAGAACAATAGTATTCGGTTTTGTGGTAGAATATACGCATAATAAATCCATTTAATTATAATAAGATGAAAGAGGATAGAATAATGAGCGTTAAGGTTTTAAAATTCGGCGGAAGCTCTCTTGCAGACCCCGAGCATTTTAAAATGGTCTCTGACATAGTGAAGGCGGACCCCGAAAGAAGATACGTGGTCGCATCCGCGCCCGGAAAATGTAAGTCGAGCAACAACAAGATTACCGACTTGCTTTACCGTTGCTACGAGCTCGCAGTAGAAGAGAAGGATATAAGCGAGGTGTTTGATGAAATCTGTGGCAGATACAGATACATCATTTCCGAGCTCAATATTGATATAAATTTAGACGAAACCTTTGAAAAGATAAGACTCGCTGTGCTTAATAACTCAGGTCGCGACTACGTCGCATCGAGAGGTGAGTATCTTAACTCTAAGATACTTGCGGCATATCTTGGCTTTGATTTCATTGATGCGAAGAAGGTAATTTTCTTCAAGGACGACGGCTCTTTTGACGCCGAGAGAACGAACACCGTTTTACACGACGTGCTTAATAAGCACTCTCACGCGGTAATCCCCGGATTCTACGGCTCTATGCCTAACGGAACTATAAAGACCTTCTCAAGAGGTGGCTCGGATATTACGGGCTCTATCGTGGCAAGAGCGGCAAACGCGGCGCTTTACGAAAACTGGACCGACGTTTCGGGCTGTCTTATGGCAGACCCCCGCTGTGTAGAAAATCCGAAGCCTATCGACGTAATCACCTACAAGGAATTGCGCGAGCTTTCCTATATGGGTGCGACGGTGCTTCACGAGGACGCTATATTCCCCGTAAGATATTCAAAAATTCCGATAAACATAAGAAACACGAACAAGCCCGAGGATAAGGGTACGTTTATAGTAAATGCGACCGATACCGTAAGCGACTACGTTATTACGGGTATTGCCGGCAAGGTAGGCTTCTCTACCGTCAACATAGAAAAGGCTATGATGAACGGAGAGCTCGGCTTTGGCCGTCGCGTTTTGCAGGTAATCGAGGAATTGAAGATTTCCTACGAGCATTTCCCGTCTGGAGTCGACACTATGACTCTCGTGCTTTCGACGAAGGATATAGAGCGCTCTCGCGCCGACATAATGGCAGGTATCTGTAAGGCGGTAAACCCCGACAACATTTTCGTCGAGGATAATCTCGCGCTCGTCGCGGTCGTTGGACGCGGTATGGTAAAGACGAAGGGTACGGCTATGAGAGTATTCAAGGCTCTTTCCGAAGCAGATATCAATATCCGTATGATAGACCAGGGCTCGTCGGAGCTTAATATCATCGTCGGTGTCGACGAAAACGATTACATTCCCGCGCTCAACGCTATCTACAACGAGTTTGTAAAGAGTGGGAAATAATAAGAGAAGCAAGAGGAATTCCTCTTTTTGTCGAAAACTATTGACAAGAAAAAAGGTATAGAGTATAATGTTTTATAAGAGATAGAGGCGCACTCTTGCGATGAGTACCGTATATAAAAGGCTGCCGAGGCTGTACGGGAAGGGCGCAAGTGCCGAAGTGGATGCGGTGGCTCGCATTTCGCTGGCAATACAGAGAATATCTGTCTTGCTGTCGCAAAGTTTTTTTGCGGAGTGCTATCCTTTGCATTACCGTTCATATTTCTTTATTATGGACTTTTGCGAGGTAGCGACGCTGCCTCGCTTTTTCATAATAATAATCGAAGGAGATAGAAAATGAAGAACACAGTGTTTACAGGAGTTGCGACAGCAATAGTTACCCCCCTGACCGAGAAGGGAATTGATTACGGAAAATTCGCAGAGCTCATTGAATGGCAGATTTCTGAGGGTGTCGACGCAATAGTTGCGGTAGGTACGACAGGAGAGGGCTCTACCTTGACAGACGAGGAGCACAAGGAGGCTATCCGCTTCTGCGTAGAAAAGGTGGCAGGCAGAGTTCCCGTCATAGCAGGCACAGGCTCAAACGATACAGCCTATGCAATAGATCTGACAAAATACGCGTGCGAGGTAGGGGCAGACGCTATGCTTTTGGTCACCCCCTATTATAACAAGGCGACACAGAAGGGACTTGTAGCTTCATTCCGTGCGATAGCAGACGCATCGACTAAGCCCTGTATTCTTTATAACGTGCCCTCAAGAACGGGCTGTAACCTTTTGCCCTCTACCGTGCTTGAGCTCGCCGACCACGAGAATATCGTAGCTATAAAGGAAGCCTGCGGAAATATATCGCAGATAGCAGAGCTCTCTCGCCTTGTGGGTGATAAGCTTGATATATATTCGGGTAACGACGACCAGATAGTGCCCATCCTCTCTCTTGGTGGCTCGGGTGTAATCTCTGTGCTTTCAAACGTATTGCCGAAGGAGACGAAGGCTATCTGCGACAAGTTCTTTGCAGGCGACGTAAAAGGCTCTTGCGCTTTACAGCTTGAGCTTCTTCCCTTAATTGACGCGCTTTTCTGCGAGGTCAACCCCATTCCCGTAAAGTGCGCTGTTTCTCATATGGGATTTGGCGAGAATTATTTGAGACTCCCCCTCACACCTATGGAGGCAGAAAACGAGAAGAAGCTTGTCGCTCTTATGCAAAAAGCAGGCGTAAAGCTCGTGTAATAAGAAAAGGAAAAAGCCCTCTCGGGCTTTTTCGGTGTTTTTAAAATAAGGAAGAAGTATAAAAGAGGACGAAATGATAAAAGTATTGCTTAATGGATATAACGGTCATATGGGCGAAGAAGTGCGCCTATTGACAAAAAACGGATATAGAGATATAATTATTTCGGCGGGAGTAGACGTAAATGCGCGCGGCGACGAAGAGGTTTTCTGCGCTAAAGATTTTTCTTCGGCTCATACCGACGTCGACTGTATAGTAGACTTTTCACACCACGTTTGCACGAAGGCATTACTCGACTTTGCAAAGAAGGAAAAGCTACCCGTAGTCTTGGCTACAACAGGACAGACCGAGGATGAACTCTCGGCTATATACGAGGCAGCAAAGGAAATTCCCGTATTCTTTTCCGCTAATATGTCCTTTGGCGTGGCACTGCTCGTCGAGCTTGCCAAAAAGACGGCGGCAGCTATGCCCGACGCGGATATTGAGATAATAGAAACTCATCATATAAGAAAGATCGATGCACCGAGCGGAACGGCTAAATTGCTTTTCGACGAAATAAAAAAGGTGCGCCCCTCTGCCTTCGCAGTAAACGGAAGAGAGGGACACGCGAAAAGAGAAAAGGACGAAATAGGAATCCATTCTCTTCGAATGGGAAACGTGGTCGGCATTCACGAGGTGCTTGTGTCCACACCGAGCCAGACTATAACCTTAAAGCACGAGGCGCATAGCAGAGCTCTCTTTGCAGAGGGTGCGCTCGTTGCCGCAGAATTCCTTTGCTCTAAGGGCGCAGGCCTTTACAGCATGAAGGACCTTTTGAACTGATATAACTTTATGGGGAACACCCCACAAAAAGAGGAAGCATTACTATGAAAATAGCTATATACGGATACGGAAATTTGGGAAAGGGAGTTGAGCTTGCTATATCCAAGGAAAAGGATATGGAGCTTTTCGGCGTATTTACCCGACGCGACAAGAACAGTGTGAAAACGATAACGGGCGCGAAGGTTTTTTCGGTATCCGAGCTTGACGAATACAAGGACGAAATAGACGTAATCATAATATGCGGCGGAAGTGCCACCGACCTTCCCGAAATGACGCCTTCGCTCGCAAAAGCTTTTAACGTAGTGGACAGCTTTGATACACACGCGAAAATTCCCGCGCACTTTGAAAACGTAGATAAAAGCGCGACGCAGAGCGGTCACGTAGCCCTCATTTCTTCGGGCTGGGACCCCGGTATGTTTTCGATTATGCGACTTTACTCTTCTGCTATCCTGCCCGACGGCAAGGATTATACCTTCTGGGGCAGAGGAGTGAGCCAAGGACATTCCGACGCGATAAGAAGAATAGACGGCGTGCTTGACGCAAGACAGTATACAGTACCGATAGACTCTGCTATGAGCGCGGTAAGAAGCGGCGAATGCCCCACTCTTTCTGTCCGCGAAAAGCATAAAAGAGAATGCTACGTGGTAGCAGAGGATGGCGCAGACAAGGCAAAAATAGAAAATGAAATAAAAACTATGCCTAACTATTTCGCAGATTACGACACGACAGTCGAGTTTATCTCGAAAGAGGAGATGGAGAAAAACCACAAGGGCATTTTCCACGGCGGAAACGTCATAAGGACGGGAAAGACGGGTATAAACGGAGAAAATACTCACGTAATCGAGTATAGCTTGAAATTGGACTCTAACCCCGAATTTACCGCAAGCGTGCTTGTTTCGTATGCGCGCGCAGTATATAAAATGCATAAAAGAGGGGAGATTGGCTGTAAGACAGTGTTTGACGTCGCGCCTGCAGACCTTTCACCGCTTTCTGCAGAGGAGCTTAGAAAAAATCTGCTTTAAGTAAAACAAAAAGGATTTTTTAATATGTACGAAAGAGATTTAATCTGCGACAATTTAAAGGTGTCGGATGACGGAACGCTTTATTTTGCGGGCTTTAACACCACCTATCTCGCAGAGAAATATAAAACCCCCGTCTATCTTATGGACGAACAAAAAATAAGAGAAAATTGCAGGACCTATCTCTCTGCTGTCGCCGAGGCTTTCGGTGAAAACGGACAGGTGCTATATGCGTCGAAGGCGGCTTCCTTTAAGCGTCTTTACGAGATAATGCGCGAAGAGGGTATGGGTATCGACGTCGTTTCCGTGGGTGAGATATATACTGCAACAAAAGCAGACTTTCCTATGGAAAGGGCATATTTCCACTCGAACAACAAGACCGACGAGGATATTGAGTACGCAATAGAGCGTGGCGTCGGCTATTTTGTAGTCGATAACGAAGAGGAATTGTACGCTATCGAAAGAATAGCGAAGGAAAAGAATATAAAGCAGAAGGTGCTTTTGCGAATCACCCCCGGTATAGACCCTCACACCTACGAGGCAATAGCTACGGGAAAGGTGGATTCCAAATTCGGCTCGGCAATAGAGACAGGACAGGCAGATAAGATAACAGAGCTTGCACTTTCTTTAGAAAACGTAAAGCTTTCCGGCTATCACTGTCACGTCGGCTCGCAGGTGTTTGATGCAGAGGTATATATAAGCACCGCGTCCGTAATGCTCGAATTCGTTTCTCACATAGAAAAGACCTACGGCTATCACGCAGAGGAATTGGATATAGGCGGCGGTTTTGGCGTTCGCTATATATATTCCCAGCCGAAAATTGATATAAGAGAAAACATTCTCACTGTCGGCGCATTTATGAAAAAGAAGGCAGAAGAGCTCGGAATCTCGCTTCCGAAGATTTCCTTTGAGCCTGGTCGAAGCATAGTTGCAGACGCGGGACTCACCCTCTACACCGTAGGCACGGTGAAGAAGATCCCCGAATATAAAAACTACGTTTCGGTCGACGGAGGAATGACAGACAATATAAGATTTGCACTTTATTCTGCGCCTTATACCGTTTTCCTTTCAAACAGAATGAATGCAGACAGAGATATGATAGCCTCGCTTGTCGGTAGATGCTGTGAAAGTGGGGATATAATACAGGAAAACGTGGAGTTCCCGTCGGACGTAAAGCGCGGAGATATAGTCGCTTGTCTTACAACGGGCGCGTACCACTATTCTATGGCGTCTAACTATAACAGATTAGGAAAGCCCCCTGTCGTTATGCTGACAAAGGGTGGCTCTTACGTGGCGGTAAAGAGACAGACAGTCGAGGACATAGCCGCACAAGATATATAAGAAGAAAAGGGAGATAAGATGAAAACAGTAATAGGAATTGACGTAGGCGGAACTACTACGAAGATAGTCGGATTTCGCTACGACGACAAAAAGAAACCTATACTTGTAGAGCCTCAGTTCGTACGCGCGACAGATCCCGTCACCTCAGCGTACGGTGCATTCGGACGCTTCACTATGGAAAACGATATAAAGCTCGAAAAGATAGACAGAGCTATGATAACGGGCGCAGGCGCGTCTGCCATAGAGAAGCCTATTTATTCGGTAGAGCATGAGAAGGTGAGCGAATTCGACTGTATAGGCAGAGGAGGACTTTACCTTTCGGGACTCGACCGCGCTATCGTCGTCAGTATGGGCACGGGTACGGCTATCGTCTATGCGGAAAAGCGCGAATCCGACATAAAAACCGAGTACCTCGGCGGTACGGGTGTCGGAGGCGGCACTATGATAGGCCTTACGAGAAAAATACTCGGTGTCGATAACGTAGAGCATATCGAGCAGCTTTCACGCGAAGGAAATCTCGATAACGTAGACTTAAGAATTAAAGATATAGCAGGCAAGCAGTACGGTGATATGGACGCGACTCTCACCGCGTCGAATTTCGGAAAGCTTTCCGACCTCGCATCGAAAAACGATATCGCGCTCGGCGTCGTAAATATGGTAGCTGAGACTGTCGGTATGATGGCTATATTCGCGGCGCGTGGCTTCGACGTTACCGACATAGTTCTTACGGGAAATCTCACCACCATCAGCGCGGTAAGAGAGAGAATTCTCAGCATGAACGACAGCTTTGACGTGAACTTTATCATTCCCGAAAAGGCACAGTACGCGACGGTAATAGGCGCAGGCCTTAACGGACTTAAATAATTACGTTGTAAATAAAAGTTAACATATAAAAGAGGAAAAAGAAATGAGCAATTCAAGAGATACGATATGCGTACAGGGTGGCTACCGCCCCGAAAACGGTGAGCCCCGTCAGATTCCGATAATTCAGAGCACTACCTTCCGCTATGAAACGAGTGAGGATATGGGAAAGCTCTTCGACCTTGAGGCGAGCGGATACTTCTATTCCCGTCTGCAGAATCCCACCTGCGATACAGTCGCTAAAAAGATAGCGTTACTTGAGGGCGGCTCTGCTGCGATGCTTACCTCGTCGGGACAGGCGGCGAACTTCTACGCGGTGTTTAATATAGCGACAAACGGCGACCACGTCGTAGCAAGCTCTGCTCTTTACGGCGGAACCTATAACCTTTTTGCCGTAACTATGAAGAAGATGGGCGTTGAATTTACCTTCATTTCCCCCGATTGCAGCGAAGAGGAGCTTGCCGATGCATTCCGTCCTAACACCAAGGCGGTATTTGGCGAGACCATTTCAAACCCCTCGCTCGACGTTCTCGACATAGAGAAATTCGCAAAGGCGGCGCACGCACACGGCGTACCGCTTATTATAGACAATACCTTCGCTACACCTATATTCTGCCGTCCTATCGAATTCGGTGCAGATATAGTAACCCATTCGACCACTAAATATATGGACGGTCACGGCGCTTGCGTCGGTGGCTGTATCGTAGATTCGGGCAAGTTCGACTGGATGGCAAACAAGGAGCGTTTCCCCGGTCTTACCACCCCCGACGATAGCTATCACGGCATAGTTTATGCCGAGAAGTTCGGTCTTGAGGGCGCGTTTATTACGAAGGCGACGGCTCAGCTTATGAGAGATTTCGGCTCTTCGCCCTCACCTATGAGCGCATTCATTCTCAACTTGGGACTTGAGAGCCTTCACGTAAGAATGAAAAAGCATTCCGATAACGCTTTGGCGATAGCACAGTTCCTCTCTAATCACCCGAAGGTAAAATGGGTAAGATACCCCCGTCTTGAAGGTGACAAGGGCTACGAGCTTTCAAAGAAGTATATGCCCGAGGGCTCCTGCGGTGTTATAAGCTTCGCATTGGAGGGAGGAAGAGAGGCTGCCGAAAAGGTAATGAAGAGCCTTAAAATCGCGGCTATCGAAACCCACGTGGCAGACGCGCGTAGTTGCTGCCTGCACCCTGCAAACGCGACCCACAGACAGATGAACGACGAGGAATTGGTAGCGGCGGGAATCACCCCCGACCTTATCCGTTATTCCTGCGGTCTTGAATCAGCCGAGGACTTGATTGCAGACCTTAGCGCAGCAATTGCGACGATATAAGTAATAAAACCCGAGAAAAGAGATAATTATGCCTATTAAGATACCAAACGACCTGCCCGCAGTCAAGATACTCGAGTCGGAAAACATATTCGTGATGACCGAGCGACGCGCAATATCGCAGGATATTCGTCCTCTGAGGATTTTACTTTTAAATCTTATGCCGACGAAAATAGATACCGAAACGCAGTTTAGTAGATTGCTCGGAAACACCCCCTTGCAGATAGAGCTCACTCTTATGCATACGGCGACTCACAAGGCGAAAAACACGTCAGAGGAGCATCTTTTAAACTTTTATTGCGAGTTTGAGAGCATAAAGGACGAGTATTTCGACGGTCTCGTAATTACGGGCGCGCCGGTTGAAAAGATGGCGTTTGAGGACGTTCAATATTGGGACGAGCTTTGCGAGATTCTTGAATGGAGTAAGACTCACGTTTTCAGCACCCTTTCGGTCTGCTGGGGCGCGCAGGCGAGCTTCTATTATTTCTATGGAATAGACAAGCACCCGTTAGACGAAAAGCTTTTCGGTGTGTTTGAGCATAAGGTGGAGCACGCCGAGTCGAGACTTTTCCGCGGCTTTGACGATACCTTTATGGCACCTCACTCAAGACATACCTACGTAAAGCGTGAAGATATAGAAGCATGTCCTAAGCTTCGAGTGCTTTCTTCGTCTGACGAAGCGGGCGTTTTCGTTATCGAGGACGAAAAGCACCGTCGCGTGTTCATCACAGGACACCCCGAATACGATGAAAGAACGCTTGAAAAGGAATATTTAAGAGATAAGAATTTAGGTCTTCCTATCGCACCGCCGAAGAATTATTATCCTGGCGACGACGATACGAAGAAGCCTAACGTGAGCTGGAAGGCGCACGCGAATCTTTTGTATTCAAACTGGCTGAACTACTACGTATATCAGACGACCCCGTACGATATAAAGGAAATAGTCAGCGAAGAGGAGTAAAACCCCCGTTTTTTCGAGATTTTATAGGAAAAAACCTAAAAAAATTTGGAAAAACGCTTATTTCTCTTGACAAAATTGAAATACTGTGGTATACTACCCACTGTAATTGTGGAAGTAGTTTATTTTCCATAAAACTCAATAAAGGCTATGATAAAGACGGTGACCCTTACAGTGCGGCACAGAGAAACGGCGGTTGGTGAAAGCCGTAGCGCAAGAGGAGTTTACCTATCACTTTTGAGCCGGGAGCCCGAAAAATGCAGTAAGGCTTCACGAGAAGCGCAGCGTCAGTGCGTAGGAGTTGTTGGTCTCCGTGAGTGGCGACAAGGTCGCAATTTGAGTGGTACCGCGAGTGTATTTTCACCCGTCTCAAAGAATTTACTTTGAGGCGGTTTTTTATTTGACCTGCTTCAAGGACAGTTGGATACCGAAAAACGGCAAAACAGGAGGTTACTATGTCAAAAGAAACGAAGAATAAGCTTTTAGAGGTCGCGCAGCGTATAAAGGAAATGCGAGAGATAGACGGCATTTCCGTCGAAGAAATGGCGCGCAAGACCGAGGTTAAATTAGAAGAATATTTAGAGTATGAGGCAGCAAAAAAGGATTTCCCCTTTACCTTTATACATAAATGTGCGCTTGCGTTCGGTATAGGAATTACCGACCTTCTCGAAGGACAGAGTGCATCGCTTTCCTCTTATACCGTAACGCGCAAGGGCGACGGTCAGCAGACAGCGAAGGAGGACGGCATCGAGATAACGAACTTAGCGCCCCTTTTCAGAAAGAAGATAGCAGAGCCCTATTGGGTAAAATATGAATATGACGAGAAGCTTCAAGACCAGCCTATAACCCTTGCTACCCACTCGGGACAGGAGTTTGACCTTATAATGAAGGGACGCTTAAAGGTGCAGATAGGCGACCACGTGGAATATCTTGAAGAGGGCGACAGTATCTACTATAACAGTGCGACGCCTCACGGAATGGTAGCCGTTGGCGGTGAGGACTGTCTTTTCGTCGCAGTCGTCTTGCCGGGAGATTCTACCTCGGAAACAGTGACGAGAGCCACACTTTCTAAAAACACCGAAAAGACCGAGCTTGTAAGCTCGAGCTTTATAAAGACCGAAGAGGACGAAAACGGAACTCTTACGAAAATAGATTTCGAAAATGAGGATAATTTCAACTTTGCATTCGACATAGTCGACGAGATAGCGAAGAAGAATCCCTCGAAGCTCGCTATGCTTCACATCGATAAAAACGGAGTAGAGCGTCGCTTCACCTTCCGCGATATGAAGCGCGCGTCTAATATGACGGCAAACTATTTTAAATCGCTCGGCATTAAGAAGGGCGACAAGGTAATGCTCGTTTTAAAGCGTCATTACCAGTTCTGGTTTGCGATCCTCGGACTTCACAAGCTCGGCGCCGTCGCTATCCCTGCGACCAATCTTTTGCAGGAGCACGACTTCGACTATCGCTTCAAGGCGGGTGAGGTCAGCGCTATCGTATGTACAGCAGACGGAGACGTCGCGCGTCAGGTAGAGCTCGCAGAAAAGAACGGACACACCTTAAAGCATAAGATACTTGTCGGTGGCAAGAGAGAGGGCTGGCACGATTATAACGAGGAATACTCTATGTATAGTGCCCACTTCTACCGAGACGAGAACACCGCTTGCGGAAACGATCCCTTGCTTATGTTCTTTACGTCGGGCACGACGGGTTATCCAAAGATAGCCGTACACAATCACAAATATCCCTTGGGACATTACATAACCGCGAAATATTGGCACGGAGTACATGAAAACGGACTTCATTTCACGATTTCCGAGACCGGCTGGGGTAAAGCCCTTTGGGGTAAGCTCTACGGACAGTGGCTCTGCGAGGGTGCGGTGTTCACCTACGACTTCGACCGCTTTAACGCAGCGGAGATACTTCCGATGTTCGCAAAGTATAATATAACTACCTTCTGCGCACCCCCCACTATGCTCAGAATGCTCGTAAAAGAGGACATCTCGCAGTACGACCTTTCCTCTATCAAGCATATGACCACGGCAGGCGAGGCGCTTAATCCCGAGGTATTCCGTCAATTCCAGCAGACGACAGGTCTTTCTATTATGGAGGGCTTCGGACAGACCGAAATGACGCTTGCTATCGCAAACCTTATGGGTAGCACCTGTAAGCTCGGCTCTATGGGTAAGGCAGTACCGCTTTACGACATAAAGCTTCTCGACCCCGACGGAAACGAGGTCGCCCCCGGACAGACGGGAGAAATCGTTATAAGAACCGACGAAAAGATACCCTGCGGACTTTTCTCCGGCTATTACGGAGACAAGGCGAAGACCGACGAGGCTTGGTACGACGGATATTACCATACCGGTGATACCGCTTGGCGCGACGAGGACGGCTTCTTCTTCTATGTAGGTCGTGCAGACGACGTAATCAAGTCGTCGGGCTACCGTATCGGTCCGTTTGAAATAGAGAGTGTAATTATGGAGCTTCCTTACGTGCTTGAATGTGGAGTTTCCGCTGCACCCGACGAGGTAAGAGGTCAGGTGGTAAAGGCGAGCGTCGTGCTCGTCAAGGGCGTAGAGCCGACAGAAGAGCTTAAAAAGGATATTCAGAATTACGTCAAGGAGCATACTGCCCCCTATAAGTATCCGAGAATAGTCGAGTTCCGAACCGAGCTTCCCAAGACTATAAGCGGAAAGATACAAAGAAACAAGCTCTGATAAAAGGGAAAAGCATAAATTTTCGCTTTTTTGACAAAAAGATATTGACAAATGCTTTGAGAAATGATAAAATAACCGCATAAAAGCTTTGACGAAGAGGACGAAGGCTTGCGTTTTTGCAGAGAGACGGGATTGCTGTGAACCGTTAAAACAGAACCTTACGTTGTAACTTCCGAGCTGAGAGGAAGAAAGAGAAATTGAGTAGACCCTCTCCGAAAAACGTAGCGTTAGTACGGAAAAGGTTGATAGACCTTGAGTGGCGACGGAGTCGCAATTTGAGTGGTACCGCGGGTTAGTTTTTACGGCTCGTCTCAAAGTATTATCTTTGGGACGAGCTTTTTTGTCCTAAAAAGGAGAAAACGAAATGGAAAAAATAACTGCTCTTGATCTTAAAATTCAAGAGATGGCTAATCGAATAAAGGAGCTTCGCGAGATTCAGGGACTCAGTGTTTCTGAAATGGCTATTAAAACGAACGTGTCTGAGGTCGAGTACCTTGCCTGTGAAAACGGACAGTCCGACTTAAACTTCGCGTTCATTTATCGCTGCGCGCAGGCTTTTGGCGTCGACGTCACCGATATTATCGAGGGTAAGAGCCCGACGCTTAAATCCTACACGCTCACAAGAGCAGGTGCAGGACAGAGAATAGAGGAAGCGCACGGAATGACCTATTTCAACCTTGCACCTTCCTTTAAAAACAGAATTGCAGAGCCTCTTTTTGTACGCAGCAGATACAATCCCGACTCTCAGAACAAGGATATTGAGCTGACCACACACGTAGGTCAGGAGTGCGATATCGTAGTAGAGGGAAGACTGAAGGTACAGATAGGCGAGCATCAGGAGATACTCGGCCCCGGCGATAGCATTTACTACGACTCTTCGACGCCTCACGGTATGATAGCCGTAGACGGACAGGACTGTGCATTCTACGCCTTCGTGCTTAACCCCACAGGCGAGGACGTCCCCGAATTTACTCATCAGAAGAGAACGGTCGTTATAAAGGCGAAAAAGGACGAGGGCGAAAGAGTATATAAGCGCTTTATCGAAACCGAGGAAAACGAAAACGGAACGCCTACCTCGATAAAGTTCAAGAATATAGACAAATTCAATTTTGCATACGATATATTAGACGAGATAGCGAAAAAAGACCCCGACAAGCTTGCGCTTTTACATATATCAAACGATAAAAAGGAAAGTCGCTTCAGCTTTTCGGATATTAAAAAGTATTCCTGCCGCGCGGCGAACTATTTCCGTTCACTCGGTATCAAGCGCGGAGACAAGGTAATGCTCGTTTTGGGCAGACACTATCAGTTCTGGTTTGCTATGCTCGGTCTTAACAGAATAGGCGCGATAGGAATTCCCGCGATGAATCAGTTGCTCGATCACGACTTCGAGTACCGCTTCAACAAGGCGGGTGTAAGCGCAATTATATGTACAGCGAAGGGCGCTGTCACCGAGCAGGTAGACATTGCGGCGAAGAAATGCCCGCAGCTTTTACATAAGATAATAGTTGGTGGCGAGCGCGAGGGCTGGCGCAACTTTGACGAGGAATGCGCACTCTTCAGTACTCACTTTGAAAGAACAGAGAATACGGCAGGCGGAGACGACACGATGCTGATGTTCTTCACCTCGGGTACGACGGGTTATCCCAAGATAGCCGCACACAATTACAAATATGCACTCGGACACTTCCATACAGCGAAGTATTGGCATAACGTAGATCCCGACGGACTTCACTTCACGATTTCCGACACAGGCTGGGCGAAGGCTATGTGGGGTAAATTCTACGGTCAGTGGCTCTGCGAGAGTGCGACGTTCGTATACGACTTTGACCGCTTTAACGCGAGCGACATTCTTCCTATGTTCGCAAAATATAATATAACGACCTTCTGCGCGCCCCCCACGATGCTCAGAATGCTTATAAAAGAGGATATTTCGAAATACGACCTTTCCTCTGTCAAGCATATGACGACAGCGGGCGAAGCGCTCAACCCCGAGGTCTACCGTCAGTTCGAGCAGGCGACGGGCTTGCAGATACTCGAGGGCTTCGGACAGTCGGAAAGCACGATGATGATAGGAAATATGACGGGCGCGCCGCATAAGATCGGCTCTATGGGTAAGCCTGCACCTATCTATGATATTGAGCTTATTGATCCCGAAGGAAATCCCGTTCCCGTCGGTGAAACGGGTGAAATCGTCGTAAATATTAAAGAAGGCTCGCCTTGTGGCTTGTTTACCGAATATTATGGCGATCCCGATAAGACGCTGGAGGCGCGACACGACGGATATTACCACACAGGCGATACCGCTTGGCGCGATGAGGACGGATTCTTCTGGTACGTAGGTAGAGTGGTCGACGTAATCAAGTCGTCGGGCTACCGCATAGGTCCTTTTGAAATAGAGAGCGTAATTATGGAGCTTCCTTACGTACTCGAGTGTGGAGTTTCTGCCGCACCCGACGAGGTAAGAGGTCAGGTCGTAAAGGCGAGTATCGTGCTTGTAAACGGTACAGAGCCGACAGAGGAGCTGAAAAAGGAAATTCAGGAATACGTAAAGACGCACACCGCGCCCTATAAGTATCCGAGAATAGTAATCTTCCGTGACTCGCTTCCCAAGACCGCGAGTGGAAAGATACAGCGCAATCTCTTGTAAGGATAAAAAATGAAGGATAAAAGAATTACCATACTGTCGGGACATTACGGCAGTGGAAAAACGAATATAGCGGTAAATATCGCACTCGACCTGAAAAAAAGGCACGAGAAGGTGGCGGTCGCCGACATAGATATAGTAAATCCCTATTTCAGAACCAAGGATAGCGAGGAGCTTTTTAAAAGAGAGGGAATAAGGCTTATCTGCTCGGAATACGCAAACACAAACGTCGATATTCCCGCACTACCGCAAGAAATGTACGCGGTGACAGACGACAAGTCGCTTTATGCAGTGCTTGACGTAGGAGGAGATGAACGAGGCGCTCTCGCGCTCGGACGAATTTCCCCCGCTATCGCAAAGGAAGACGACTACGAGATGATATACGTGGTGAACTTCTACCGCCCGTTGACACAGGACGTAGACAGCGCTATCGAGGTCATGCGCGAAATAGAATACGCTTGTAAACTAAAGTTTACTTCGATAATCAACAACTCAAATCTGGGGGCAGAGACCGATTCGGAGGATATTATAAAATCTCTTTCGAAGGCAGAAGCGCTTTCAGAAAAAACGGGACTTCCGCTTCTTTATACGACGGTGAAGAAAATGACACCCGAGCTTGAAGGCAGAGAAGAGGATTTTCGAGCTATTTCATTACAGAAACATATGTAAAGGAGATATAAAATGGCAAAGCTTACGTTTAAAACCGACAAGTGCAAGGGCTGCGGTCTTTGTGTCGGAGTTTGTCCTAAGGGCGTCCTTGCTATTGCAGAGGACAAAATCAATGCGAAGGGGCATCACCCCGTCGTAGCAGTAAAAGAAGAGGCGTGCATAGGCTGTGCATTCTGCGCTACTATGTGTCCTGACTGTATTATCAAGGTAGAGAGGTGAGAAAAGATGGCAGATAAGGTTTTAATGAAGGGTAACGAAGCGATAGCAGAGGCTGCTATAATCGCAGGTTGCCGTCACTATTTCGGATATCCTATTACACCCCAGACGGAAATTGCCGCTTATATGGCGAAGAGAATGCCTAAAATCGGTGGTATATTCCTTCAGGCAGAGAGCGAAGTAGCCGCTATAAATATGGTTTACGGTGTTTCGGCTACCGGTAAGAGAGTTATGACCTCTTCGTCGAGCCCCGGAATTTCGCTTAAGGGAGAGGGTATTTCCTATCTCGCAGGCGCAGACCTTCCCGCACTTATAGTAAACGTACAGCGCGGAGGCCCCGGTCTTGGCGGTATTCAGCCTTCCCAGTCCGACTATTTCCAGGCGACCAAGGGTGGTGCGCACGGTGACTTCCATATGATAGTTCTTGCACCTGCATCGGTACAGGAAATGGCGGAGCTTACCGTACACGGCTTCGACCTTGCAGATAAGTATCGCGTCACCTCTATGATTTTGGCAGACGGTACTATGGGTCAGATGATGGAGCCTGTTTCTCTTGATTTCAAGACGGCAGAGCCTGTCGAAAAGCCTTGGGCGACCACGGGTACTAATATGCAGAGAAAGCATAACGTAGTAAACTCGCTCTTCTTAAAGCCCGAGCAGCTTGAACAGACGAACTTCGAGCGTTACGAGAGATATGAGCAGATAAAGAAGAACGAGGCTATGTACGAGGAATATATGATGGACGACGCGGAAATCTGCGTTGTAGCCTTCGGTATTGCAGCCCGCGTTTCCAAGAATGCGATAAATGAGGCAAGAGCGAAGGGAATCAAGGTAGGACTTATCAGACCTATCACTCTCTGGCCCTTCCCCGAAAAGCCTTTTGAAGAGGCAGCAAAGAAGGTTAAATCCTTCATTTCCGTAGAGCTTTCTATGGGACAGATGATAGAAGACGTTCGTCTTGCAACGAAGGATGCAAAGCCGGTTACCCTTTGTAACCGTTCAGGCGGTATGATACCCTCACCCGAGCAGGTACTCGCCGCAATAGAAGAAGCAAACGAAAAGGAGGGCAAATAAGATGAGTGTAGTATTTGACAAGCCTCATTCCTTGGCAGATCTTCCTCTGCACTACTGCCCCGGCTGTACTCACGGTATCGTTCACCGTCTTGTAGCCGAGGTTATCGACGAGCTTGGCATCGAGGGAAAGACCATAGGTATCGCCCCCGTTGGATGCTCGGTTATGGCATACGTTTACTTTAACTGCGATATGATAGAAGCGGCTCACGGACGTGCGCCTGCTGTTGCGGCGGGTGTTAAGCGCTCATTGCCCGACAGCGTAGTATTTACCTATCAGGGCGACGGCGACCTCGCATCTATCGGTATGGCAGAGACCGTACACAGTGCGGCAAGAAACGAAAATATCACCGTTATCTTTATAAACAATGCAATTTACGGTATGACGGGCGGACAGATGGCACCTACCTCGCTTCCCGGTCAGGTCACCCAGACCTCTCCCTACGGACGTGACGTAAACCACTGCGGTTTTCCTATCAAGGTCTGCGAGATGCTCTCTCAGCTTGACGGTCCCGAATATCTTGAGCGTGTAGCCGTAAACAACGTAAAGAACGTAAAGAACGCGAAAAAGGCGATAAAGAAAGCGTTTGAAAATCAGGTAAACGGAAAGGGCTTCTCACTCGTTGAGGTTATTTCCTCTTGTCCTACCAACTGGGGTATGACACCGCAAAAGGCGCTTGAATGGATCGACGAAAAAATGATTCCTTATTATCCTCTCGGTGTATATAAGGATAGAAGCGAAAATAAGTGAGAGGAGAAGAAAAGATGAGTACAGTACAGTATCTTATAGCAGGCTTTGGCGGACAGGGTATTCTGTTTGCAGGTAAGTTCCTTGCATATAAAGGCTTGAATATGGACAAAAACGTAAGCTGGCTTCCTTCCTACGGCCCCGAAATGCGTGGCGGTACGGCGAGCTGCAGCGTTATTCTCGGCGACGAGCCCGTAGGCTCGCCCATCGTATCGAAGCCCGACGTTTTGATAGCGATGAACCTTCCTTCTCTCGACAAATACGAGGATACGGTAGCAGAAGGCGGCACTATCTACGTAGACTCTACCCTTATCGAGCGTAAGGTAAAGAGAACCGACGTAAAGGTACACTATATCCCTGCGACCAAGATTGCAGACGATAACAAAACACCTACCCTTGCCAATATGGTAATTATGGGTAAGGTGCTCGCAGAAAACGGTGAGTTCGACGACGAAGAGGCAGTTCTTGCCGCGCTTAAGAAGGTAATTTCCGCGAAGCGTGCAGATATGCTCGACGTGAACCTCGGCGCACTCCGTCTTGGAAAGAATTATTAAGAGGTGGATAAAATGGAAATTAAAATCACAAAGAATTTAAATCCCGGTGTAAAGCCCGAATCCTCTAAGCTCGGCTTCGGTAAGTATTTCACCGACCATATGTTCATTATGGACTACACAGAGGGAAAAGGCTGGCACGACGCGAGAATCGTACCCTTTGGCCCCCTTCAGATTCACCCTGCCTGCACCGCGCTTCACTACGGCGCAGAGATATTTGAGGGACTCAAGGCATATAGAAGAAAAGACGGAAAGGTTCAGCTTTTCCGCCCCATTGAGAACATTCGCAGAATGAACCGTTCGGCAGAGCGTCTTTGCCTGCCCACCATTCCCGAGGACCTCGCTATGCAGGTTCTCACCGAGTTCGTTGCATTCGAGCAGGAATGGACCCCCAGTGAAGAGGGAACCTCTCTTTACATTCGTCCCTTTATGTTCGGTAATGATGAAACTCTCGGTGTGCATTCCGTAAAGCACGCAAGCTACGTAATCATAACCTCCCCCGTTGGAAGCTACTATGCAGAGGGCATCAACCCCGTAAAGATTATGATAGAAGCAGACGACGTAAGAGCAGTACGCGGCGGTACGGGTGAAGCTAAGTGTGGCGGTAACTATGCGGCAAGTACACGCGCAGGTCAGAAGGCAGAACAGCAGGGCTACGCTCAGGTTCTCTGGCTCGATGGCGTAGAGCGCAAGTATATCGAAGAAGTAGGCGCTATGAACGTAATGTTCAAGATTGACGGCGAGGTCGTAACTCCCGCGCTCACAGGCTCAATTCTTCCCGGTATTACGAGAAAATCCTGTGTAGAGCTTCTTACAAAGGAAGGCTACAAGGTAAGCGAGAGAAGACTCAGCATCGACGAGCTTGAAAAGGCACTCGAGGACGGCAAGCTTGAAGAGGCTTGGGGCTGCGGAACTGCGGCAGTTATT
Organism: Eubacteriales bacterium; assembly: GCA_045654845.1. Taxonomy (GTDB): domain Bacteria; phylum Bacillota; class Clostridia; order Oscillospirales; family CAG-272; genus UBA1740. The sequence goes on from JAZOOB010000044.1 coordinate 37,909, forward strand.
TCCCCTATCGGCACTCTTTCCTATAAGGGCAAGGTGTACGAGGTAAACGGCGGCAAGATAGGCGAGGTAACTCAGCACCTTTACGATACCCTCACCGGCATTCAGTGGGGTAAGATCGAAGATAAGTTCTCTTGGACCGTTCTTCTTTAATCTTAAAAAACAAAAAATATTCAGTGGCACGCTTTCAAAAGCGTGCCACTTTTTCTACCAAAAATAGAAATTTCGTCATCAAAAAAATAATTTTAAATGAAAAACGGCTCGTAAAGAAATCACAAAAGCAGGTTTTTATTTTTGTGAAAATTCGCTAAAAATCAAAAACGCGAGAACGGTTTTTGTGTATAATCTAAAAATTTTTTATAAAAAATTTAAAAAAGTTGTTTATTTTTCACATATTGTATGCTATAATAAAATTGGAAACGGGAAAACCGTAGCCTACGGCTTTCGACTTCCACAGCCGTCTGCCGTAAAGACAGAAAGGTGGTAAAACATATGAAGATCACAGCAACAGGAAGACAACTCACAGTGAAAGACAGCATGAGAGAGCTGGCTGAGAAAAAGCTATCCAAGTTCGACAGATTCTTTGGCGCAGATGCCGAGGCGGTAGTCAAGTTCAGCGTAGTCCGCGACCTCGAGCGCGTTGAAGTGACCATTCTGTACGACGGAGTCTTTTTCCGTAGTGAGGAGGAGAATTCCACCTTTGCAAATGCACTCGACTGCGCGGTCGAGTCCTTGGAAAGACAGATAAGAAAGAACAAGACGAGATTAGAAAAGCGCATAAAGGGCGCAGGGTTTGATTTTGGCGCAGAGGAATATGCAGAAGACGAGGCAGAATTCGATATAAGAGTCAAGACCTTCCCCTTCAAGCCGATGTCGGTAGAGGAGGCTATTATGCAGATGAATCTGCTCGAGCATCAGTTCTACTGCTTCGTAGATGCCGAAACCGAAAAGACGTGTACGGTCTATCAGCGTAAAAACGGCGGATACGGACTTATAATTCCCGAATAAGAACAAACCAAAAGGGCATTGCAAACATTTGTTTGCAATGCCCTTTTTTAATGAATGATTGACGGCGTGGGATAAGCCTATTAATCTTCAAATCTCGCGTCACCGAGAAGAGAGACACGCGCGCTCTTTGGGTCGATTCGTATGACGATTTTCTTCTTTTCGAGCGCGTAGTTTACGGTATACGCTGTACCGCCTTTTTGTCCGTCGTAGGCGCAGACCACAACGTCTGATTTATCTACCATATATCTGTTTCGGACAAAAAAGCATTCCTTCGTGTATTCTTTTGAGAGAGTCACGCTCTCGTCTGCTTCCTTTAATAT
>JAZOOB010000045.1:0-2372 GCA_045654845.1 Eubacteriales bacterium
GTTGACGAATATGCCCCCCTTCTTCGCTTGTCAGTGGCTTCGGCAGGAAACGACTACCGTCTCGGCTCGAGCGAAGCGCCCCCTGCAAACGTTTCTATCTTCCTCGGCGACGAGCTTACCGAGATTTTCGATGCTATTGAAGCAGGTCGCGGATACGACAAAAAGGGAAAGGTCTATATGGACATAGGCGCGGACGTTTTGCCCAAGATAAGAAAGGACAAAACCGACAGAAACCGCACCTCGCCCTTCGCCTTTACGGGTAACAAGTTCGAGTTCCGTATGCTCGGCTCGTCGCTCTCTATCGCAGAGCCGAACATAGTGCTTAATACGATAGTTTCCGACGTCCTCGACAGATTTGCCGAACGTCTTTCAAAGGCAGAGGACCTTCACGAAGAAACGCTTGAGCTCATACGCGAAAGCTACTCTCTGCACAAGCGAGTAATCTTTAACGGAAACGGATATTCTGACGGCTGGTATGAAGAGGCTGAAAGAAGAGGACTTCCGAACTTCAAGACCTCGGCGAGCGCGTTACCCGAGCTTCGCTCAAAGCAGAACGTAGAGCTTTTCGAGCGTCACGGAATTTTCACCTCGGAGGAGGTAGATTCTCGCTGTGAGATAATGCTCGAAAACCTTGCAAAGACCATTCATATAGAGGCTCTTACACTTATTGATATGGTAAATAAAGAGATTCTTCCCTCGGTTTCTTCCTACGTAGGCGAGCTTGCAAAGATTTCGCTCAAAAAATCCGAGCTCGGTATTGCTTCGAGCTTCGAGCGTGACCTCGCAAAGAAGCTTTCCGCCCTCTGCGATAAGACGGCAAGCGGTATCGCTAAATTGGAGCGTTCCGTAACCTATGCGGAAAAGAAGCAAAACGTCCTTGAAAGAGCGTCGGCTTACGATAAGGACATAAGAAAGCAGATGGAGGAGCTTCGCGAAAATATCGACGAAATGGAAAGGAAAACGGCTAAAAAATATTGGAGCTACCCCACCTACGCCGATATGCTTTTCTATAACTGATAAACATAGGGCAGGCGGCTCGCCTGCCTTTTTCAAAGGTTCAAAAAAGACAAGCTTTAGTTTATAAAAAACATTTACTCTATACATAAGCTATGGTAAAATTTAATTAGCCAGAAGAACTGTGGCTCTAAAAACACAATTAAAATTCGGAGGATTTTTTATGGAAACCCGTTGGCTATATCTGACGAGCGAAGAGCTCGGCGCTTTGCGCGAAAAGGTAAATAACGTATGTGTTATCTCTTGGGGCGCCGTCGAAAAGCACGGTCTTCACCTTCCCCTCGGCACCGACACCTTGAATGCAGAAAAAATAGTACAAATGGCATCAGACATTGAGCCCGTGTGCCTTTTCGCGACTATTCTCTTCGGTGTCTTGTCCTGTGGCTTTCCCTCGACACCTGTCGGCACGATTTCTCTGCCCATGGAGACCGAGATGCTTCTGCTTGAACAGCTCTGTGAGCAGATAGCACGCCACGGCTTTAATAAAATCCTTATCTATAACGGCCACGGCGGAAATAACGCTTGGATGTCTGCATTCTTACAGAAGCAGGGACAGAAAAAACGCAATTACGTGGTAGCAGTCCTCGCCGTTCGCGAGCGCGCGGTAGTCGAGATGGCGCAATATCTTGAAGCAAACGGTAGTGGCTCTATTCCCGAGCTTACACCCGACGACGAAAAGATAGTGCTCGACCATTTCCATTCGGGAATCCCGACGGGTCACGGATGCTTCTGCGAGACCGCATATACTATGGGCACGGCGCCCGACAGCGTACACCTCGACAGACTCGGCATTGAGGACGGAAGATGCCGCCACAAGACCGACTATTTCAGAGCCGTAGGCATTGAGGTTCGCGACCACGGCTGGTTTGAGGACTATCCCGACTCTTACGCATCCGAGGTCGACCCCGTAAAATGTAACGAGCGCATAGGACAGGCCGCCCTTCGCTTTGAAGCAGAGCGCGTAGCGCGTGGATTTAAGGTATTTAAAGAGGACGAAAACCTCGTTAAGTGGCAAGAGGCTCGCCAAAAGGGTTGGTAAAATGAGAAAAAGTTTTGATTCTCTTATAGAGAGTGTGGGGGTAATAAGCTACCCCGAGCGTTTTCGCGAAATATACGACGAGGCTATGGAGGACTACGAAAAAAACGGTTGTCCTTATATAGACCCCGCCTTTTACGACGGACTTGCAAAGACCTACGGCGTGCTTAAAAACGACTTGGAGGTCTATAAAAACTCGGCAATCGAAATAGAAAAAAACGAGGATTACACAAGAGTCCTTTCCCTTCTCTGTTACGCTTTAAGACAGGAAGAATTCAATTTTTCGGATGCCTCACAATTCAAAATGCCCTACACTAAAAAG
>JAZOOB010000046.1:0-57578 GCA_045654845.1 Eubacteriales bacterium
ATAAGCACGTCTATATCCTTATGCTCAAACACGGCACAAAGTCTATCGAGCTGAACGAGCTTTTTACAAACGTAATTCTCCTGTTCGAAATACCTCTTTGTAAAAATATATTCCCTGTCCTCGTGCATATATTCCACGACAGAGCCGCAGTCAAGCGCAGAGGCAAGTGCGTCTCTTACCTTGTATTCCTCTATTTCAAGCGTCGCCATTGTGGCGCCGACAAGCTTGTCCTTCGGAATGCAGACGTGCCCATTCATCTGTGCGCTCTGCTCCAAAACGTAGACAAGACCGCATTTTATTCTGCTGTCAAAATCCTTCTCCACACCGAGCGACATAGCAAGTGTATCCGCCGCCTCGAAGCCTATACCGAGCCCGTCGTCACATAGTCTGTACGGGTCTGCCTTTACGACGCTGACAGCGCCGCGACCAAATTTCTCATATACCCTACCGATAGCGCCTGCGTTTAAGTGTCCACCGCAGAGCATCATTATGTTTCTCACCTCGGATTGCTCGGCAAACGAGGTGGCTATATCTACTGCCTTTTTTCTCGATATTCCGGGAATTTCCGCGAGCCATTCGGGGTGGTTTTCTATAACGTCGAAGGTATCCTCACCGTAGGTGTCTACTATTCTTCTCGCAGTAACAGGGCCTACGCCCTTTATGTTTCCGGCCGAGAGATAGGTGAGAATGGAATTGACGTCAGAGGGCAAAAGCTTTTCAAAGCTATCTACCTCAAACTGTTTTCCGTATTCATTATGCGTACCCCATCTTCCGTAGAGCTTGACCTGCTCGCCTACACAGACGTAGGGCATATCTCCGACGGCGGTAGAGTAATCCTTTTCACCCTTCGAAACGAGAATTACCGTATAGTCAGAGGTGGGACTGTGATATACAATCTCCTCCACAGTCCCCTCTAATATTTCTTCGGTTTTAGTTTCGTTTATATTTTCCCTTTTCACTTTTTCCTCAAATCAATATTTTTAAAAACGGTATGATTATAATATATTTCTGCGCCCAATCGCTCGTATTCCTCGATTATACTGTCGGGAATTATTTTTTCCGAAAGAAGCACGGGCTCACTTTCAAATATACTCTTTCTCTCTATAAGCGTCTCGGCACCCTTTAATGCACAAAAGGTCTCGTAGACGCTATCGCCTTCCTCTATATGTACTCCGACCGACATTCTTTTTCGGTCAATAAAGAAGGAAACGAGCGAGCGCAGAATACAGTAAAGTCCCCACACCGCCAAAACACAAACTAAAATCTCTGCCAATTCCGCTACGGTCATAATACACCTCCGCAAAAGAAGATTTCTCTTATTATGATATGCAAAATAAGCAGTATTGGTTACAAAATTACTTAAGGAGCGAAAGCTTGTCCTTCAGGTCGGTCTTTTCCCAAGGTGCGTCGAGGTCTTCTCTTCCCATATGTCCGTATGCCGCAAAATTCTTGTATATAGGACGGCGAAGGTCGAACTTCTTTATTATTGCTGCGGGACGAAGGTCAACGAGCTCGGATATAGCAGAAGAAATCTTTTCCTCTGAAACCTTTGCAGTACCAAACGAGTCTATCATAACAGAGACAGGCTTCGCCACACCGATAGCGTAGGCTATCTGTACCTCGCACTTATCCGCAAGACCTGCTGCAACTATATTCTTCGCGATATAACGTGCAGCATAGGAAGCAGAACGGTCTACCTTCGTCGGATCCTTGCCCGAGAAAGCGCCGCCTCCGTGTCTCGAATATCCACCGTAGGTATCTACGATTATCTTTCTTCCCGTAAGGCCTGTATCACCCTGAGGTCCGCCTACTACGAAACGACCTGTGGGGTTTACGAATATCTTTACGTTTTCGTCATAAAGCTTTTCGGGTATTATAGGCAAAATAACCTCGCGTATTACGTCCTCTCTTATCTTTTCGACAGTCACGTCGGGGTCGTGCTGAGAAGAAACGACGATGGTATCAACTCTTGTCGGTACTCCGTCTACGTATTCAATAGTAACCTGCGTCTTTCCGTCGGGGCGAAGGTAAGGAAGCGTTCCGTTCTTACGCACCTCGGTCAAGCGCATAGCGAGCTTGTGAGAAAGCGAGATGGGAAGGGGCATAAGCTCGGGTGTTTCGTTACAAGCATAGCCGAACATAAGACCCTGGTCGCCTGCGCCCGTATCGAGCTCGTCTTTCATGTCGCCCGTCTTGGCCTCAGCGCACTTATCTACGCCGAGAGCTATGTCGGGGGACTGCTCGTGAATAGAGGTGAGCACCGCGCAGGTGTCACAGTCAAAGCCAAATTTCGCTCTGTCGTAGCCTATCTCTCTTACGGTCTCTCTTACTATGCTCTGTATATCAACGTATGCCGTAGTGGTGATTTCACCCATTACCGTAACTACGCCTGTCGTCGCAAAGGTCTCGCAAGCAACTCGTGCCTGAGGGTCCTCGGCAAGCAAAGCGTCGAGTATGGCATCAGAAATTTTGTCACACATTTTATCGGGATGTCCTTCAGTCACGGACTCCGAGGTAAACAGTTTTTTAATCATATTTATATCTCCTTTGTTTTATGCGTTAAAAAAGCTCGGGGATCGAGCCCCCGAGCAATAAGACTCTCATCTGTCAGGATTTAGCACCTTGAAAAAACAGGTTGCCGGGCTTCACAGGGCCAGTCCCTCCGCCTCTCTTGATAAGAAAATATTCACTTGTTTTCGCTATCTTTACAAAAGCGAAATGCTACTATCTATATGTATATCATATTTTTTTGATTTTTTCAAGTGCTTTTTAGAATTTTTTCGACATTTGAAAAATTCTCGAAAGATTTTGTTTATGCGTTTTTTAAATCCTCGATAGCCTTTTTTCTGTCGGGCGCACCGAACACCGCAGAGCCTGCGACGACGATATCAGCACCCGCCTTTACCACCTCGTGAATATTCTTCGCGTTTACGCCTCCGTCGACCTCCAAAAGAACGTCAAGGCCTCTTTTCTTCGCCTCGTCCTTTACTTCCTTTATTTTCGGCAGAGTTTCATATATAAGCGTCTGTCCGCCAAATCCGGGTTCGACGCTCATAACGAGCACCATATCGCACTTGTCGAGGTAGGGAAAAATCTCTTTCGCCTCGGTCTTCGGCTTTATGGAAAGTCCTGTGCGACAGCCCATTTCGTGTATTTTATCAAGGGTCGCAGAAACGTCCTTGCACGCTTCGTAATGTACGGTTATAAAATCCGCGCCCGCCTTCGCAAAATCGTCTATATATCTTATAGGCTCTTCTATCATAAGGTGTACGTCGAATTTAATATCTGTTGCAGGGCGAAGCGAGGAAATTACGGGCGCACCAAAGCTGAGGTTTGGCACGAACATTCCGTCCATAACGTCCAAATGGATATAATCCGCTCCTGCCTTTTCTACTTCTCTTACCTCCTCGCCGAAGCGGGAAAAATCACAGGCGAGTGCCGAGGGTGCTATCTGTACCATTTTTTGTTCTCCTTAAATATTTATAATCCTTTTTATTTCGATTTCTGTGTCACGTCAAAAACTTTGCCATATCATAATAGTGCGGAAGAAAAATCCGACGCTCGTTTCTTATGGGAAGATCAAGAAAGTGACGTAAGAAAAAGCATATGAGAGCGAGCTCTGAAAGCCAAACCGTCCGTGGCGTGAGCTTCGGACGGGGTCGGCGCATTTAGCTCTCAAACGAGATAAGGCAGACCGCATGAGCCGAAATTCCTTCTTCCGCTCCGCTAAAGCCGAGCCCCTCCTCTGTCGTCGCCTTTACATTTACACAATCCGCTTCGCAAGAAAAGACCCGCGCTATATTATCTCTCATCTGAGGTATATAAGGCATCAGCTTCGGTCTTTGTGCAATTACGGTGCAATCAATATTTTCAATCCTTGCTCCCTGCGATTTCATAAGAGCGCACACCCTATCGGCGAGGAGGAGGCTCGATACCCCTTTATAATTTTCGTCATTGTCGGGAAAGTGACGGCCTATGTCACCGAGGCCCAACGCGCCTATCACTGCATCCATTACAGCGTGCAAAAGCACGTCGGCGTCGGAGTGTCCGAGAAGCCCGTATTCATGCGGAATTTTCACACCGCCGAGGATAAGCTCCCTTTCCTTTACAAGACGGTGTACGTCGTAGCCGTGTCCTATTCTCATTTTCATTTTATTTATTCCTTCGTCTGTTCTTTTCTCTTTTTGAGCACGAGCTCACAGTAGTCAAGGTCCTCTTTTGTGGTGAGCTTGATATTTTCATATCCCGTATCAATCATTTTCACCCTCTGACCTATATGCTCCATTATCATATTATCATCTGTAACCGAAATATTTTCTTCCTTCACCGACTTTGCCGCCGCTATATACATATGAAGAGAAAATACCTGAGGAGTCTGTGCGAGCCACAATTCCTCTCTTTTAGGTGTCTCTATAATAAATCCTCTCGAATTCACCCTTTTTACAGTGTCCTTGGCTCTGCAGCCTGCACTTGCGGCTCTGTAAGCGTACGCGGCAGAGACTACGTCAGAAATAGCTTCTGGGGTAATAAGACATCTCGCTACGTCGTGGATAGCGACGTATTTACATTTCTTCGACACGCAGTCGACCCCCAAAAGCGCAGACTCGCTTCTCTCGCTACCGCCCGCGACTACCTTCGATACCTTTTTCGCGCCGTATTCGGAGACAAGCCTCTTTATTTCTTCGATTTCCTCTTTTCGAGAAACGATAACTATTTCGTCGATATATTTACACTTTTCAAAAGCTCTTAACGTGTGTATGATGACGGGCTCTTCGCAAATTAATTTCAACTGCTTCGTCTTTTCATCTCCATCATCCATGCGACTACCCTTGCCACCTGCTAAAAGCACAGCGCTCGTATATGGACGAATGCGTCCGCGAGAAAGACGGACAAGATTAGCTAAATAGTAGGTAAAACTCATATCTTCACTTCCTGTGATAAACGTAATAGGCAATTATCTCATGCTCTTTTTCGTCTACGAGGTTGTACCCCGAAATGACGACACCGTCGCCCGACATAAGAGTAGATATTTTAAGTTCATCTATATTGCCTCGGAAAATAATATCGGCAGAGGAGAAAACTATAAGCTCGTTATTGCGCACGCTGAGGTTTCCCCCACGTCCCACCACGTCATCGTTTCCGTCTCTTCTTTCGGTGACGTAGCGTATAAGCTGACCGTGTAATTCCTGCGCCTTTTTTCTGCGCTCGGTCTTACTCTCTGCGTCCTTTTTCTTTGAAAACAAGCCGAACATATATCCTCCTGCCGTTTTTTGACTTATATATTATATATTGTAGCACATTTCTTCAAAAAAATAAAGTTCTTTTCCCATTTTTATGAATTTTGTGAGGTCTTTTTAGCTTTTTGTTGAATTCGACAAATTTTTTCGTCAAATTGCTAATTTTAAAATTTTTTTGTATTTATGTATTGACATATTAGAAGAAAATGGTGTATAATAGCACTACAGTGGTGGCAAATGGGGGAAAATTCCGTAAAAAATCCGTGAAAATCCCTAAAAATCGCTGAATTTATGAAAAAGGGGGAATATTTTATGTCTTTTGTCGGCACTTATAAGCACTCGCTCGACTCAAAGAACAGATTTTTTATTCCCGCGAAGTATAGAGAATTACTTGGCGACACCTTTTACATCACGAGAAAGCTCACCACAAACTCACTCGTTATATATTCCGAAGAGGAATGGGATAAGAAAACAGAGATAATCGACAACATAGCCGACTCTGTGGGCGAGGACATCAAGGAGCTCTTCTACTCCGAGGCGATAGACCCCACCCCCGACGCGCAGGGACGCGTCACTCTCACTCCCGCACTCGTTGAATATGCGAAAATAGACAAGAACATAGTTATTACCGGTTACGGTAGCTATATACAGATATGGTCCGAAGAGGCTTGGGATCAGAGACAGAAGGAAAGAGAGTCGGAGGAAAGAAAGCAGCACATTCAGGAAATAAACCTCCGCTTCAATCTCTGATATGGAAATTTCCTTCAACCACAAATCAGTCCTTCTCGACGAATGTATTGAATCTCTCAATATAAGAGACGGACTCACTTACGTCGACTGCACTACAGGCGGTGGCGGACATTCACTTGAGATAGCGAAGCGTCTCGGTTCCAACGCTTCCCTTATCTGCTTTGACCGCGACAGCACCGCCATTAATGCAGCGAAGAAAAGACTTTCGGAATACCTTCCGAAGATTACCTTTATAAATGAGAACTTCTCCGAGCTCGGAAACGTGTTGAACGACCTCAAAATCGACAACCTCGGCGGAGTGCTTGCAGACCTCGGCTGCTCTTCATATCAATTTGATACTCCCGAACGCGGTTTTTCGTATAATCACGATGCACCGCTTGACATGAGAATGGACACCACCTCGTCACTCGACGCCTACAAGGTGGTGAATTCCTATTCAAAAGAGGAGCTTCGCCGCATCATATTCGACTACGGTGAAGAGAGATTTGCAAACTCAATAGCAGACAAAATAGTGAGGGCAAGAGAAGAAAAGCCTATCGAGACTACCTGCGAGCTTTCCGAGATAATAAAATCGGCAATACCGAAGGCGGCGAGGGAAAACGGCCCTCACCCCGCAAAAAGAACCTTTCAGGCAATACGAATCGAGGTAAACGGCGAGCTTGACGCAATAGCGCCAACAATCGAGGCTGCCGAAAGATATATGGTAAAGGGCGGAAGAATTTCTATAATTTCCTTCCACTCATTAGAGGACAGAATAGTTAAGCAGACCTATGCGAAGCTTTCTTCGGGCTGTGAATGTCCAAAGGACTTCCCTATCTGCGTATGCGGCAAAAAGCCGAAAATAAAGATTTTGACGAAGAAGCCTATTCTTCCGTCGGAAAACGAGCTAAACGAAAATCCACGCTCGCGAAGCGCCAAGCTCCGCGTAGCTGAAAAGATCTAAAAAAACAAGGAGGTAAGGCAGTGACACGCACCATTTTATTCACTACGAGAAGCGCAGACGCGAATCCTATGTATGCACGTCTTCGCGACAAATTCTCATACCAGGGCGCGACTATCGGCGATTATATGCGTGAAAAGGCAAAAAGCGAAGGCTTTTTTGACACGAAGCACAAGGGTTATGCAAGCGTGCGTCGCGATACTACTGCCGAAAGCCGTATAACCAAGGCTAATTCCCTCCCGAGAGAAAACGGAAAAGCACCCGTCTCGGATTATACCGCCGTTCTTCCTAAGGTAAACGCACCTATAAGCGAAAGAGCGCGTGCGCGTATGCCTATCGGCTCTATTATGATAATGTTCCTTTGCGCTACGATACTGATGCTTCTTATCTACATCGGTATGAACGTAAACAATATGACTCATGAAATTGCTCTTATGAAGGCGCAGTCCGAGGAGCTTAGCAGCACCGAAAGGGCGCTTTCTTCAAGACTCGATAGCAAAAACGACCTCGAGCTTATCGAAAAGATGGCTACCGAGAATCTTGGAATGGTAAGACGCAACTCTGTTGAGCACAACTACATTTCCTTTGGCGGCGACGATTCTGCCTACGTATACGACGCCGAAAAAGAGAACAATCCTCTGATCTCAGGATTGTTGAGCGCTTTTACCGCAGGCTTCAACAAATAAGAATAAAACCCATTTAATTTAAATAAGATATAGCGATAGATTGCGGTAAACAACTATCGCTATACTCTTTATTGGGAGGAAAAAACCTTTGAAAATATCCAAAAAACCGTCAAGAAAGGACAATATAGGACTTACTGCAAAGCGCGCCACGGGCATTCTATGCTTCTTTGGCGCGGTTATGCTTTTTCTTATAGGAAAAATATTCTATATGCAGTATTTTGAGTACGATAAATATCAGCAGAAGGTACTCGACCAGATAACCTACACTTCTACCCTCACCGCCATGAGAGGTAATATTTACGACTCTAATATGAACCCCTTGGCGACCAACAAGACGGTATGGAGAATATTCATTTCACCAAAGGATATAGACGAATATTCAAGAAAATACGGAAAGGATTACGCAGACCTGATTTCAACGGGACTTTCCGAGATACTTGAAGTCCCCTACGACACGATATACGAAAAAACACAGAAGAAAAACCGCCTTGACGAGACCATAAAGAAGGAAGTAGGCGAAGAGGCTACCGACAAGGTGCTCGCCTTTATTACCGAAAACGGTCTTTCAAGAATGATATACACCGAGGCAAGCTCTACAAGATACTACCCCTTTGGAAATCTTGCTTCACACGTCATAGGCTTTACGGGAAGCGATAATCAAGGTCTTTTCGGTCTTGAACAGTACTATGACGACGACCTGACAGGTACAAACGGAAAATATATTACCGCAATAGACGCTCACAGTAACGAAATACCCTACGATTATTCGAGTTATATTCCCGCAGAGGACGGACTTTCACTCGTCACCACTATCGACTCATTTATTCAAAGAGAGCTCGAAAACGAGCTTGCAGAAATAATTTCTGAATTCAACGTACAAAACAGAGCGACGGGAATTGTCATGGACGTAAACACGGGCGCTATATACGCTATGGCGACGGCTCCCGACTTTAATCTGAATACCCCTTATACTCTTGACGAGATTTCTCATAGCATACTTTTGAATTCGGGATATACAGAGGGAAGCGACGAATATAAGTCTCTAAACACTTCTCTTCTCTACGATATGTGGAGAAACAAGGCGGTAAGCGAGCTTTACGAGCCCGGTTCTACCTACAAGATAGTAACCGCGTCTATGGGAATAGAGCTCGGCTCTACGACCTATAGCGACCATACGTTCTCCTGCCCCGGATATCATATAGTGGGCGGTGCGAGAATAGGCTGCTGGCGTCCTCAGGGACACGGCTCGGGCATCACCTTTGCCTACGGCTTACAGCAATCCTGCAACCCCACTCTTATGCAGCTCGCAGCAAGAATAGGAAGCGAAAACTTCTACGAATATTTCAAGGCCTTCGGCTACCTCAATAAGACCGGCATCGACCTTCCGAGTGAAAGCCAGACCATATTCCATACCGAAAAGGGACTTGGCATGGTTGAGCTTGCCACAGCTTCCTTCGGTCAGCGCTTTAAGGTAACTCCTATACAGCAGCTCACCGCAATAGCAGCGGTAGCAAACGGTGGATATCTCGTAACTCCTCACTTAATAGATTCTCTTGTAGACAGTGAAGGAAATACGGTATATCAGTATAAGACAGAGACTAAAAGACAGGTAATTTCCTCTGAAACTGCGAAAATAGTCAGTGAAATACTCGAAGAGGGTGTTTCGGGCACCGGCGCATCGAAAAACGCATACGTCGCAGGATACAGAATAGCGGCTAAAACAGGTACGAGTGAAAAGCTCGACAAGCCCGACAAAAACGGAAATTTCACTTTGAGAATAGGCTCGTGTGTGGCCTACGCTCCTTACGTAAACACCTCTATCGCCGTAATAATTATGGTAGATGAGCCGATAGTGAACTACTACGGTGCAACAGTTGCCGCCCCCTACATATCCGACCTCTTAACAAAGGTGCTTCCCTATCTCGGCTACGAGCCGAATTACACCGACGAGCAGCTCAATTCCCTCTCGGTGCGTATAGGAAACTACGTCGGAAAGACTGTAAAGGAAGCGAAGAAAATGCTTTCTTCAATCGGCATTTCTGCCGATGCGCTTGGCGCAGACGAAAATGCGGTGATAACCGCGCAGAGTCCGAAGCCTTCAAGCTCACTTACAAAAAATATGGGCTCGGTTATTCTCTACACCGATTATAGTAATACTGAAAAGACCACAGTGCCCGACGTGCTCGGAAAGAGCGTGACCGAGGCAAACCAGATTCTTATTTCAAGAGGACTTAACATTAAAATAGAGGGCGCGAAAAACTACGCTATCAGTGATACGGTATACGCGAAGGCGACCTATCAGTCGGTAGCGGCGGGAAGCTCGGTAGATAAAGGAAGCGTAATTACTGTCAGATTCCTTTACGACGACCAAGACTAAAAAAAGCAAAAGACACTCAAAAAAAGCGTATGCGAATAGGAAGTCTATCTTCATATTATTTTTTGTGAGGTGTCAGATGAAGCTTTCCGAACTTTTAAAAGAAGGGGAATACTCTTCAAAATGTCCTCCGTACACGGTAGAAATAACCGAAATCGTGACGGACACGTCGAAAATCACCGAAAACTGCCTTTTTGTGTGCATAAAAGGCAGTAAATATAATCCGCACAAGATGCTCGATTATATAGAAAAAAGAGGTGCTTCGGCTATAATAGTCGAAAAGGGCGAGGACTTTGATTCTACTGTATCAATACCGATTTTCGAGGTAAAATCCTCAAGAGAAGCGCTTTCCTATGCTTACGCGCGATTCTACAAAAATCCCCAAAAGCGTCTTCGTATAATAGGTATCACGGGGACAAACGGAAAGACCTCTACCTCGTACATTCTGCGTTCTATTTTGAAATCCGCAGGCTACAAGGTGGGGCTGATAGGTACTGTCGAGTGTCTTATAGGAGAGAAGACCTTTTCTCTGCCCGACAACTCACAAATATCAGACCGACTGAAAACTATGACTACCCCCGACCCTGAAATTCTATATAAGATACTTGCAAAAATGGAAGATGAGAAGGTCGACTACGTTATTATGGAGGTCTCCTCTCACTCGCTTTCTCAAAAGAAGGTTTCACCCATTCGCTTCTGCCTTTCTATGTTTACAAATCTTTCTCCCGAGCATCTCGACTTTCATCAGGACATGAAAAGCTATATGGAAGCGAAATCCGAGCTTTTTTCCCTCTCGGAACGTGGAATTTTCAACTGTGACAGCGAATATGCCGAGGATATTATCTCAAAAAGCAAATGCGAAATTTTGCGATGCGGTGTATGGCGAGATGAAAGCTATTCTGCAAAAAACGTGAAATTAAACGGAAGCTACGGTGTAGAATACGACTTCATATATCCAGAAGGGAAAATGAAAATAGAATGTAAAATCCCTGCGGTATTTACGGTATATAACTCTCTTTTAGCGCTTGTGGGAGCATTGAAATTAGGTGTTTCGCCCGAAATAGCAAAAGAGGCTATCTTTAATATGTCGAGCGTTTCGGGAAGGCTTGAGCGCATTGACTTTGGAAGCAAAAACATCGATTTTTCGGCATTTATAGACTTCGCACATACAGAAACTGCGTTAAAAAACGTTCTTACCACTATAAGAAGCTTCAGACAAGGTGACGAGAGAATAGTCATTCTCTTCGGGTGCGGTGGCGACCGCGACAGAAGAAAAAGAGCGCCTATGGGCAAGGTCGCAGAGGAGCTTGCCGACTTCGTCATAGTCACCTCCGACAACAGCAGAAACGAGGATAAAAAGCAGATAGTAAGGGATATTCTCTCGGGTATGCAGGACGCAAACCGAAGAAGAGTAATTTTAGATAGAAAAAAGGCTATCGAATACGCGATAATAAACGCAGAAAAGAACGATATTATAGTTCTTACAGGTAAAGGGCACGAGCTCTACCAGATAGAAAACGACGAAGAATACTACTTTGACGAAAGAAAAATAGCGCAAGAGGCATTCAAAAAAAGGAAGGAAAAGGCTTAAAATGAGAATAGAATTGGCTTATCCGCTTTCGGTTTCAGAAATTGCGAAATACACCAAGGCAGAAGCGTACAGTGAAAATAAGTCGATAATCAAATATATAACCACCGACACGCGAGAAATTGAGGCGGGCGACCTTTTCGTCGCTATAAGAGGCGAGACCTTCGACGGAAACGAGTATGCCGAAAAAGCACTTTCCCTCGGCGCTGTGGCTGTCCTCTGTGACAGAGTTGTCAAGGGCACAAACGACGAAAAAATGCTTTTATGCGCGGACACCGTAAAGGCGCTCGGCAGTCTTGCAAAGGCGTATTTGTCTCTTCACAGAAAAAAGACCGTCGCTATTACCGGTAGTGTGGGAAAGACGACGACAAAGGAATTTATCTATTCCGTCCTTTCACAGAAATTCAAGGTGCACAAGACGGTGGGAAATCACAATAACGAGTTAGGACTTCCCTACACCGTCCTTTCCATAAAAGAGGACACCGAGATTCTCATAACCGAAATGGGAATGTGCGCGCGCGGTGAAATAGAATATCTTTCCGACATTGTAAAGCCCGATATTTCGGTTATAACTATGATAGGCTCTTCACACTTAGAGCACCTCGGCACAAGAGAAAACATTTGCGACGCGAAAATGGAAATAGTGAGCGGTATGAACGAAAACGGTATTCTTTTCGTAAACGGTGACGAGCCGTTACTCAGAAGAGAGTGCTACGAAAAATACTCACCGAAATTCCTCTCACTTAACGAAAATGAAAATTCCGACTATTTAGTGAGAAATATAAAGAGCGAGGGTGAAATTACACGTTTCGACCTTTTTGACAAAGGAAATACCTATAAAATGCAGGCGTACGGCATAGGCAGACATATTGCGCAGGCGGCGGCTTTTGGCGCTATTATAGGCAAGACGCTCGGCATGAATGAAGAAGAGATAGTGAAAGGACTTCTCTCCTTCAGAACCGAAAAAATGCGACAGAACATCTATAAAATAGGAAATATTACGGTAATAGACGACTGTTATAACGCTTCGCCCGAGTCTATGCGCGCAGCATCCGACGTGCTTTGCGACCTCGCGAAAAGAAATGGCGCAAGAGCCGTCGCTCTTCTCGGCGATATGAAGGAGCTCGGCGAAAACACCCGTCCCCTTCACGAAGGCGTCGGTGAATATATGGCGAAAAACGGTCTTGACCTTCTCTTTACCTTCGGCTTGATTGCAGAAAATTACAAAACAGGCGCGAAAAGAGGGGGAATGGACGAAAAATCCATTTTCACGAATGCAGACGTCTCTTCGCCCGAAATAAGCGGTGAAGCCTTAGTCCGAGAGTTACAGTCGGGCGACGTGCTTCTTATAAAGGCATCTCGCGCGATGGCTGCCGAAAAAATCATAAAATATCTCGAAAATCATATAAATAAAGTATAAATTAAAAGAACAAGAAGGGAACGAATTATGCCCACCACACTCTACTTCCTTATATCACTCGTATCGGTTTTTTCACTTACCGCTCTTTGCTGCCGTTTTCTTATACCGAAGCTTAAAAGCATGAAGATGGGGCAGAAGATACTCGATATAGGTCCGCGCTGGCATAAATCGAAGGAAAATACTCCTACTATGGGCGGTCTTTCCTTTCTGTTTTCGACTACTGTCGTTTGTATTGTTTTAGGCATTATTGCATACAAAGAGACCGATTCAAAGCAGATACTTTCGATGGCTTTTACCCTTCTCTACGCTTTGGCAAACGGACTTTCTGGCATTATAGACGACTTGGTAAAATTCAAAAAAAAGCAGAACGAGGGACTCACCAAAACGCAGAAGCTCGTGCTTCAGACGGTTTTCTCGGGTGCTTATCTTGCGCTCCTCCGAATCTATGAGCTTATAGATACTACCCTTTATCTTCCTTTCTTTAACGTTGATTTAGAGCTTGGCTTTGCCTACTACTTCTTCGCTATGCTACTTTGCGTTGGTGTCGTGAATTTCGCAAACTTTACCGACGGAATAGACGGACTTCTTTCCTCTGTAACTATGGTAATAGGCGTTTTCTTCGCGTTTGCTTCATTCAGATACGACCTTATCCCCTCAATAATACTTTCTGGCGCTATGTCGGGCGCGACTCTCGGCTTTCTGGTATACAATTTCTACCCTGCGAGAGTTTTTATGGGTGACACAGGCTCGCTCTTTCTCGGCGGTCTTGCGGTAGGTCTCGCTTTTATGATAAACAATCCGCTTATCATAGTTTTAGTAGGCATCATCTATATTTTCGAGGGCGTTTCCGTAGCACTTCAGATATGCTCGTTCAAGCTCACGAAAAAGCGTATATTCAAGATGGCACCCGTCCATCATCACTTCGAAAAATGTGGCTGGAGTGAAATAAAGATAGTAAGCGTATTCTCTATTGTCACGCTTATATTCTCTGTAATTGCTATCTTCGGCCTGAGATAATCACAAAATAAAAGGGAGAGTCTGCCTATGCAGGAAAACAATAATCAGAATAATATCGGCTTTGGCAGATCTTCTGCCATAAAGGACGAAAATACGATAACTTTACATAAAGAAAACGACGAAAAAACAAAGAAAAAGGGGTTCAAATCGCTTTTTGACGAGGAGGTTTCGGTTTCTGAAGCACTCGGCGACAGAAAGAGGCTCCCTCGCGCAATTACTCGTATGCCGAAGCCCTTTCAGCTATTATACAGAATGCTTTTCGGCGGTATATACGAAAAACCGAAGATGCTCGTCCCCCGACAGACAGCAGGTATAGACAGAGTAATGTTCATAATCATCTGCGCACTTATCTGTATCGGCTCTGTAATGGTATTCAGCGCGAGCTACGCCTTCGCAGAATCGAGGTATCACGACAGTCTTCACTTCGTAAAAAAGCAGATACTGTTCGTTATTCTCGGCTTTATCGCCCTTTTTATAACCTCAAAGTTTACACCCGAATTTTACAAGACGATAGCGAGAGGCGCATATGCAGTATCGCTCGTTTTGCTCGTTTTGGTACTTATAATGGGCTTTGCGGGAAACGGTGCGCAAAGATGGATACAGTTAGGTCCTATATCCTTCCAGCCATCCGAAATAGCAAAGCTGACGCTCATACTTATTCTCGCTTGGTACTATTCGGTATTCGGCGACCGCGCGAGAAATTATAAAAACAAAAAGCAGGCATTTTTCTACGGAATTTTATATCCCTTTTTAATTATAGGCCTTACGGCAGGTCTTGTAATGCTTGAAAAACACCTTTCCTGCCTTATAATTTTAGGTCTTATCGGTCTTACTCTTATGTTTCTTTGCGGCTCGAACGGAAAGTGGCTCGGCTTCATCTGCGGTGGCGGTATAGTATCCGTCGGCGCACTTGCCGTCGCGCTCGAATATACCCGCAGGCGACTCGTTATATGGCTCAATCCCGAAAAATATCCGCTTGACGGCGCGTGGCAGACGCTTGAAGGTATGATGGCGATAGGGTCCGGCGGAATGTTTGGTCTCGGGCTCGGAAACAGCAGAATGAAATACAGCTACGTATCAGAGCCGGCAAACGACTTTATTTTCACTATTACTTGTGAGGAGCTCGGATTTGTAGGCGCTGTCGCTATCATCGCGCTTTTCACCATCTTCGTATGGCGCGGATACGTAATAGCACTCAAAAACAACGATGCATTTTCAAGAGCTACGGCGCTCGGAATTACCTCGCACATAGCGATACAGGTATTGCTCAATATTGCCGTAGTTACTAACACTATACCTAACACGGGAATAGCGCTTCCCTTCTTTAGCTACGGCGGTACTTCGCTTATAATTCTTTTCGCAGAAATGGGAATACTTCTTTCTATCTCCCGTTATTCACATCTCAAATACCGTTAAAAAGGAGAGACTATGAAGGTCATTTTGACAGGTGGCGGAACGGCAGGTCACGTAAATCCTGCTATTGCTATCGCAGAGATAATCAAAGAAAACGACAAGAATGCCGAAATTATTTTCGTGGGGACTCCCGACGGTATTGAAAACAAGCTCACAAAAGACGCGGGCTTTTCCATACGTCATACAAAATCCAAGGGCTTTGACAGAAGCCTTTCAATAAAAAATTTCTATGCTCTGTGGCTCGCATTCTATTCGCCTATCAAGGCTAAAAGGATAATAAAAAGCTTCAAGCCCGACGTCATAATAGGAACAGGCGGTCACGTATGCTGGCCCATAATGAAGGCGGGAGCTTCGTTTGGCATACCTATGGTATTACACGAGTCGAATGCAGTGCCAGGTGCAGCGGTAAAAATGCTGGAAAGCAGAGTGGATAAAATCCTTCTGAATTTTGAAGAAAGCGCGAAATATCTGAAGAATCCCGAAAAATCGGTGGTTGTAGGAAATCCTCTTCGTCGCGGATTCAGGCTTGGAAACCGTGAAAAAGCAAGAAAAAAGCTGGGTATTGCCGACGACAAAAAGCTTATTCTCTCATTTGGCGGAAGCCTTGGCGCGCTTGAAGTCAATAACTCCTGCATTGAAATGATGGCAAGCTACGTGGAAAAGGACGAAAATCTTTTCCATATTCACGCCTCAGGTGTACGGAATTATAAGGAATGCAAGGAAAAATTCGACTCTGTGATAAAAAATCCGTCAGAGCGTGTAAAGCTGCTTGAATATATCGACGATATGCCATCGTTTATGAGTGCCGCAGACGTAGTAATATCCCGCGCAGGTGCTATGAGTCTGTCGGAAATCGCTCTTATGGAAAAGGCGAGTGTGCTTATTCCCTCACCTAACGTAACTAATAATCATCAGTATAAAAATGCAAAGGCGCTATCAGACAAAAACGCGACCGTGCTTTTAGAGGAAAAGGACTTAAACGGAAAGAGCCTCACTCTCGCTGTAAAGGAAATTCTCGAAAACGAGGAAAAGAAAAAGGAATTAGAGAAAAACGTATCGCATTTCGCACTTCGAGACGCTAATCGCAGAGTGTACGAGGAGATTGTAGCTCTTATAAAAAAATAAAGGAAAAGGAAAGCTCTTATGGGACAGGACGAAAAGACGAAAATCATGCCCGCAGTAAAAAAAGAGGACGTCGACAGAAGAATGAGTCAAAGAACAGCTATGACAAATCATGCCCCAAATGGAAGTGGCTTTTCTTCCGTGCGCTCGGCACGCCCCTCTTCTGCTCCTGCGCAAAAAACAAGACCTGTCGAAGCAAAAGTAGCGAAGGAAAAAGAGAAAGAGCCACAGCCGATAGGCAAAGAGATGAATAATAGCGCACAAAAAAGCAGAAGAAGCGAAAGACATCTTCCCTCCCCATTTTCAGGGCTTCTGCTCGCGATTATTCTGATCATTTCTATTTATGCTCTCGTGACCTTTTCTATCGGCTCTACAAGGATAAGACGCATTGACGTAGTAGGCGAGGACGAAAGCTTGAACAAAGAGATTGTGAGCATCACCTCACACCTCGAGGGAAAGTCATATCTGTTTTTGAACACTAAGGAAGAAAAGAAAGAAATCTTAAAAAAGTCGCCACTTATTCGCAATATTGAATTCAAGGGCAAGTTCCCCCGCACCTTAAAGGTTATCGTGCACTACGAGGACCCCGATTTTTATATTATGACCGAGGACACTCTGTATACCCTGAATTCCGATTTAAAGGTACTTACCAAGCATGAGGTAAGCGACAACGATTTTAATTTTTCGGGAGAATCACTTACAAAGCTTTCCCTCCCCGAATTCAAGGAGGCAAATGCGGGTGAATACCTCGAATTCACAAGCGACAGCTCCTATATAAAGAGAGTCTGCGACACACTAAGTGACTACGACAAATTCGGTCAGATAAATCTTATAAATCTGACCAACACTCAGAGAATATACTTTATATTCGATTCGCGCTTCCGTTGTGATCTCGGTGACTCGCAAAAGCTCGACGTAAAGCTTATAGCGGCGGAAAATATTTATAACAACAAGCTGATCGCTATAAAGGAAGCCTCAAGTGAAAGAACGGCTGTCATAAACGTATCCGACCCCTCGTTTGGAAGCATTCGTACCGACGTAGACCTTGGGCTCAACGACTAAACCCGATTTTTTGCTTCTGCCGAAATATATCTTGTAAAAAAATGTTAACAATTAGTTAATTTTATAAAAATACTTGCAAAAAAACCTATTATAATGTATCATATATACATAAAGGTTTATTAGGTTTTAGAAGTGTTTTAAAAATTAGCTTTGTTAACATTTTTTTGCCTATTAACGAGAAATAAATAAGGGCAGAAGCTTCGGACCGAGCCGAAATGCTATCTGTTACGGGAGGTATATTATTATGGATTTTAATTTTCACACCGAAGAAGCTGTGAACAACGTTAACATTAAGGTTATTGGTGTCGGCGGCGGCGGTAATAACGCTGTAAACAGAATGATTTTCAGCAATATCAGAGGCGTTGAATTCATCGCTATCAACACCGACGTACAGGCGCTCGAAGGCTCCAGCGCGTCCAAGAAATTGATTATAGGTAATAAGCTCACAAAGGGACACGGTGCAGGCGCATTCCCCGAAACCGGTAAAAAGGCGGCAGAGGAGAGCCTCGACGAAATCAAGGAGCTTATCGGTGACGCAGATATGGTATTCATCACTGCAGGTATGGGTGGTGGAACCGGTACAGGTGCTGCTCCCGTCGTAGCTAAGGTTGCTCGTGAAATGGGCGTACTCACCGTAGCTATCGTTACCAAGCCCTTCAGCTTTGAGGGTAGAAAGAGAATGCTTCAGGCAGAGGAAGGCGTTAAGGCTCTTAAGGAATACGCTGACTCGCTTATCATAATCCCGAACGACAGACTTAAGCAGATCTCCGACGGTCATCTCACAATGGTTAAGGCATTCGAAATGGCTGACGACGTTCTCCGTAAGGGTGTTCAGAGCGTATCCGAGCTCGTTAACATTCCCGCATTTATCAACCTCGACTTCGCTGACGTAACTTCCGTTATGACCGAAGCTGGTTTGGCTCATATGGGTGTAGGTAGTGCAACAGGACCTGACAAGGCTCAGCTCGCTGCAAAGGCTGCTATCTCCTCTCCCTTGCTCGAGACCTCTATCGAGGGTGCGACCGGTATTCTCGTAAGTATCACCGCTTCCCCCGACATCAGCCTCGACGATATCACTCTCGCATCCGACCTTATCGCAGAGGAAGCTCATCCCGACGCAAACATCATCTGGGGTGCGGCATTCGATCCCGAGCTTGATGACGAGATGCGCATCACCGTTATCGCTACCGGCTTTGAAAGCGGAAAGAAGTTCAACCGCGAGGTTTCCTCCGCTGCTCCCGCAGTTGAGTCCAAGGAGCCTATCGTGACCGAGACCGCTTCTCAGGCAGACAACAGCGCATACGACGACATCTTTGCAGTTTTGAAGAACAAGTCGCCCAGAAGATTCTAATTAACTACATAAAGGGATTTTGCGAAAGCAAAATCCCTTTTTTATTTTATACCATATATTTCTCTTTATTTTGGTAAATACTATCCGTAAACACAAAAAACGGAGGTATGTATATGTTCAAACACGAAAAACAGTTATTTCATCCCGTTGAGGTCGAAAGACCTAACCCACAGTATGCAGTTCTTCTTCAAGAGCAGCTTGGCGGGGGAAACGGAGAGCTGAAGGCGGCTATGCAATATATGTCACAAAGCTTCAGAATCAAAGACCCTGAAATTAAAGACCTTTTCCTCGATATTGCCGCAGAGGAGCTTTCGCATATGGAAATGGTGGCGCAGACCATCAATCTGTTAAACGGTCACGACGTAGATGCGACAAAGATTCAGGCGGGTGAGGTGCAGACACACGTTTTACTCGGTCTTAATCCCGGGCTAATCAATTCGTCGGGATATTCATGGACCGCCGACTACGTGACGGTGACGGGCGATTTGTGTGCCGATCTTCTTTCCAATATCGCGTCAGAACAGAGAGCCAAGGTAGTTTACGAATATCTTTACCGTCAGATAGAGGATAAGAAGGTCAGAGAAACCATAGACTTCCTTCTCAATCGCGAGGAAGCGCACAATCAAATGTTCCGCGACGCTTTTAATAAGGTACAAGGAAGCGGCTCTAACCGTGACTTCGGTACGACAAAAGCGGCGAAAATGTATTTTTCAATGTCAGAGCCCGGCCCCAATACCTTTGCAACAGGCGAAACCCACGCGCCCGCATTTAAGTAAAATCAAGGCAATTTAATTTGTTTGTATGAAAAAAGCCTCGCTTTTGCGAGGCTTAATTTTTTATATTCTTTTTCTTGCGGCTTCTGCCTTTAGTCTGGTCGGCGTGTCGAGAATCTTTTTGCGGAGACGGATGTTTTTCGGGGTTACCTCGATAAGCTCGTCCTCGGCAATAAATTCGATAGCCTCTTCCAAGCTCATGCTCTTGGGCGTAATCAAGGTGAGCGCCTCGTCTGCACCCTTTGAACGAACGGCGGTGAGGTGCTTTTTCTTACATACGTTTACGCTTATATCTCCCTGCTTGGGATTTTCGCCTACTATCATTCCTTCGTATACGGGCACTGCCGCACCGATGAACAAAGGACCTCTGTCCTGTGTATAGTAAAGTCCGTAGCTCGTGGTTTCGCCCGTTTCACTTGCGACAAGTGAGCCCGTGAAGCGCACGTTTATATCACCCTTATAGGGCGCGTAGCACTCAAAGAGCGAGTTTAGGATTCCCTCGCCTCTCGTGTCGGTCATAAATTCGCTTCTGTAACCGAAAAGGCAACGGGTAGGAATGAGATAATAAAGTCTCTGTCTTGAGCCGCGAAGCTGCATATCAAGCAATTCGCCCTTTCTTGCGCCAAGCTTCTCCATTACAGAGCCCATATATTCCTCGGGCACGTCTATCTCTACTCTTTCTATCGGCTCGTGTCTTACACCGTCTATATCCTTAAAGAGAACGTGAGGTGTCGAGCAGGCGAGCTCGTAGCCCTCTCTTCTCATAGTTTCTATAAGAATGGAAAGGTGCATTTCTCCGCGTCCTGCTACCTTGAAGCTCTCGGTGGTATCTCCGTCGCTCACACGAAGAGAAACGTCCTTTAAAAGCTCCTTATAAAGTCTTTCGCGAAGGTGACGGCTGGTGACGAACTTACCCTCTCTGCCTGCAAAGGGGCTATCGTTTACCGAGAAGGTCATCTCCATCGTCGGCTCGCTCACCTTGACGAATTCAAGGGGCTCTACTGCATTTGTAGAGGTAACCGTATCACCTATATTGATTTCCTCAGCGCCCGAGAAGCAGACGATATCGCCCACCTTCGCCTCATCTACCTTCACTCTGTTAAGTCCGTCAAACTGATAGATAGAAACTATCTTTGCGCGCTTGCGATAGCTCTCGGAATGATAGTTCGAGATAGCTACCTCTTGGTTCACCTTCAAAGTACCTCTCTCTATACGGCCTATTCCTATTCTTCCGACGTAGTCGTTATAGTCGATAGCAGAAACGAGAAGCTGTAATTCTCCCTCGTCATCTCCTTCGGGGCAAGGAATGTATTCAAGAATAGTATCGAAAAGCGGCTTCAAGTCCGTGCCCTGCTCGTAGGGGGAAAGCGACGCTGTTCCCGCTCTTCCCGAGCAGAAAAGCATAGGAGAATCGAGCTGCTCATCGGTCGCGTCAAGGTCCATAAGAAGCTCGAGAACCTCCTCCTCAACCTCTTCAAGTCTCGCGTCGGGACGGTCTATCTTATTTACTACTACTATTACTCTATGATTGAGCGAGAGCGCCTTTTCGAGCACGAAGCGAGTCTGAGGCATAGGTCCTTCTGCCGCATCTACGAGCAGAATAACACCGTTTACCATTTTAAGAATACGCTCTACCTCGCCACCGAAATCGGCGTGTCCGGGGGTGTCTACTATATTTATCTTTACGTCACCGTAATGTACTGCTGTGTTTTTAGCAAGAATGGTAATTCCACGTTCCTTTTCTATCGCGTTATTATCCATTACTCTGTCTTCGGTCACCTGATTATCGCGATAAACGCCGCCCTGACGGAGCATCTCGTCTACCAAGGTGGTCTTTCCGTGGTCAACGTGCGCTATAATAGCGATATTTCTCAAATCCGTACGCTTCACTCTTATTACCTCTTTTAATTTAAAATCTAACTTAACTATTATCAAAATCCAACCTACATATTATACCACATTTTTGGATAATTACAATACTTTTCGCTAAAAAAAGACTTTATAGGTGCAAATTCCCTGCCCTTTACACAACATATTAGGCATAGGGTATTGATTTTTTGATATAACTGTGTTATAATATTCTAAATTTGAGTTTTTCTCAAATTATATTAAGACAAACAAAAAGGAGTTGGTTTTGTGGATTCGCTTCCGCGAAGTAGAGAGTATAACGTAATTATTACGCCTCTCAAAAAATTTAATGGTAGTTACGTCGATTGGTTACGCTTTTGGGTTTCGCGACTCAATTGATAACACAATTTTTTGTAAAACTACTTTTTAAAACTTTTTTGGAGGATATATGAAATTATTTCAACAATTATTATTACAGCTTATACTTATACTTCTTAACGCATTTTTTGCGTCTGCCGAAATTGCTTTAATTTCACTTAATGAAACGAAATTGAAGGCGCACGCTGAGGACGGCGACAAAAAGGCGGCTAAAATACTTAAAATGGTGGAGGAGCCCACAAGATTCCTCTCGACTATACAGGTAGGAATCACACTGGCAGGATTCCTCGGCTCTGCATTCGCAGCCGAGAATTTCGCTGACAAACTTTCCGAATTTTTAAAGGGAACTTTTAATATTTCAAGTTCTTTTATAGACAATCTGTCGGTTGTACTTATCACCCTTATACTTTCATTCTTCACTCTCGTGTTCGGTGAACTTGTTCCGAAGCGCCTCGCTATGCGCCATAAAGACAAGCTGGCAAACTCGGTGTGTGGAATTATTTCCTTCCTTTCCGCTGTACTTCGCCCTATCGTATGGTTCTTGACGGTATCGACGAACTGCGTTCTTCGCATTCTCGGAATAGACCCCAAGGAAAAGGACGAGACAGTATCCGAAGAGGATATCGTTATTATGCTTGACGCGGGTGTAGATGAAGGACGCTTTGATGAAAACGACATTGAGTACATCAAAAACGTTTTCAAGCTCGACGGAATGTTCGCAAAGGACGTAATGACGCCCAGAAAATCTCTTTTGATGGTAGAAAAAAATGCCACAGACGAAGAGATTATGGAAATTATAGAAAACGAGGGATTCTCGAGAATTCCCGTCTATGATGACATAAGAGATAATATAATCGGTATTTTCCATTGTCGTGATTTCCTTTTGAATCACGCTAAACCCGACTTCAAGCTTGAGGACATTATGTTCTCTCCCGTTTTCGTACCCGAAGCGGCGAAGCTCGACGCTCTCTTTAAGGATATGCAGAAAGAACATCAGCATATCGTGGTAGTAATAAACGAGCACGGTGAGACCGCAGGTATAGTCACTATGGAAGACATTCTTGAAGAAATAGTAGGCGAAATCTGGGACGAGACCGACGAAGCGGTAGAGGACATTTTACAGACGGGCGATAATACCTATCGCGTACTCTGTACCACCGCAATCGAGTCCTTCTTTGAGTTCTTCTCTCTCCGTTTTGAAGAGGGAGCAACAGATGCGACGACGGTAAACGGCTGGATTACCGAGCTTATCGGCAGTATTCCCGAACAGGGCTTCACCTTCGATTATGAAAACCTCTTCATTGAGGTAACTGTCGCAGACGATCTCATGGCTCACGAAATCTCGGTCAAGATCAATGAGACGAAGGAAGAGGATGAAGAAAATGAGAAAGAGGAAGAATAATTTTTCTTCCATTTCATAAAAAACAAAAAATTCGCCGTGAAAACGGCTAATTTTTATTGAGGTTTTCTCTTAATATAAAGTCTTTTGGGAATTTATTTCATATTTTTTTGGAAAAAACATAAATAACTCTTGCATTTAGAGAAAATATATGTTATAATAGTTTTCGTCAATTTATGATGTAAATAAAATATATAAATATCATTGCATCGATTCAGGAGGTGTCAAGAAATGGCAAAGTGTTGTGTATGCGGTAAGAGCGTTGTTTTCGGACATAACGTTTCTCACTCCAACCGTAAGACTAACAGAACTTGGAAGCCCAACATTCGTAGAGTAAAGGCGGTTGTTGGAGGCTCTAAGCAGACAGTTAACGTATGTTCTCGCTGTCTTCGCGCAGGTAAGGTTGAGCGCGCTTAATCGAATGAAAATCCACCAATCCTTTTTGGTGGTTTTTTCTTTTACGGGGGTATAAAAATGGTATTGGCTCTTGTCGACTGCCGTTTAAGTGAAAAATGCCGTATAGCACTTCGCGACTATGGCTTTTTCGTTATACCCTTGCCCGCGTTTTCTGCGCTTGAAGAATCTATAAGGTCGCACCCCGACACGCTTCTCTGCCGTATGGGCAACAAGCTCATTTCTCACGAAAAATATAAGGATGAGGCAAGGCGGGAATTTTCATTGATAGAAAAGCACCGCCCCGACCTTGAATTCATTTTTACCGACGAGAAAATGGGAAACAAGTATCCAAGCGACGTCCTTTTTAATTGCGCGAAGGTGGGAAAAGAGCTTTTCGGCAGACTTGAATTCCTCTCCCGTTTCGTAAAAGAAGAAGCAGAGTCACTCGGCTATAAGCTAAATAACGTAAAGCAGGGGTACGCGGCTTGCTCCACGCTCGTTTTAGATGAAAAAAGCATTATAACCTCCGATATTTCTATATCAAAGGCGGCAGAGCGCTTGGGAATAGATACGCTTTTAATAGAAAGCGGTAGCATTTCGCTCCCCCAACACGACTACGGCTTTATAGGTGGCGCTTCTTGTGTCTATTCCGACACCGTATTCTTTTTTGGTAATATAGACCTGCACCCGAATGAAAAAGTAATAAGAAATTTCATTGAAGAGAGAGGCAAAAAAGTGATCTCGCTTTCAGACGAAGGACTTTCGGATTTCGGTGGGGCTATATTCATATAATCTCCTCGCTACCTTTAAGCGAAAGACTCCCCTTCACCGTAACGGCTACAAGAGGTCCTATTATCATACCGAAGACACCGAAAAGGGAAAGTCCGAGATACATTGAAAAAAGAGTGAGTAGTGGGTGAATACCGAAATTAGCACCTACTATCTTCGGCTCTATTATCTGTCGTGTGACGGTTATTATAAGATATATCACCACAAGCCCGATACCGAGCTTTAAATTCCCTGTGGCGAAGGAAATGACACTCCAAGGTATAAGAATACTACCCACACCCAAAACGGGCAGAAAATCCACCAAGGCGCACACAAGAGAGATAATAAAGGTATATTTTATTTTCAGTATAAAAAATCCGATAAGAAGCAAAGAAAAGACTATCAGGGTAATAGTAAGGTAGGATCTCAAATATTTCAAGCCGGTTATAAAAAGCTTGTTTTTAGTCTGCTTTCCTACGGTCTGCCATTTTTTTGGCAGGATAGAAAGCACACCTTGATTTACGTTTTTTAAATCCATACTGAAATAAAATGCGGATATAACAGAAACGAAAGTAAATATCAATACGCGCGGAAGAACCAGAATGAATCTTCCTATTATTTTAGAAGCCCCCGATATAAACGCGCTTGCGCCCTTCTCCACTATCCCGACGACGTATTCGTCAAAAAAAGAATTTCCCGTGTCTCTGTTTTTCGTATCGAATATCTGAAAACGAACGCGAAAAGCGTCTATCTTATCTTTTATAGAGGCTATTCCGTCGCTTATAATAAACGGATTTTCTTCAAGACGATAAACAAGTGCTTTTATTTCGCTTATCGCCTGACTCACTAACAAAAAAATTACCGAGCCAAGAAGAAAAAAAGCGAGCAAAACCAAGATGAAGTTAAGAAGCTTTTTTGACAGGCGAGTTTTTTTATGCAGATATTCCGACGCAGGACGGATAAGAAAAGCTATCCCCCAAGCAATCAGAAAGGGCAATATTGCAAACAAAAGATATTTGAAGGCGAGGTACAAAACGGCGGCGACGCCCACAAAACAGATAAGCATTGAAGCATATCTTACAAAATCGATCCTTTTAAAATCCATATTTCCCCCTCGCGTAATTTTATAATAGTATATTCATTTTAGTATATAAATATTTAAAGGAGAAAAGAAAATGGTAGTTATTGAAATGGAAAACGGCAAAAAAATAAAAATCGAGCTCTACCCCGAAATCGCACCCAAGACTGTCGCGAATTTTGAGAAGCTCGTAAAGGAAGGCTTCTATGACGGACTTACCTTCCACCGCGTAATTCCCGGATTTATGATTCAGGGTGGCGACCCTCTCGGAAACGGAATGGGTGGCTCTGACGAAGAGATATTCGGCGAATTCGCTATAAACGGCTTTGATAATAAGCTGAAGCACACAAGAGGCGTTATCTCTATGGCGCGCTCGAGAATGCCTAACTCGGCATCGTCTCAGTTCTTCATTATGCACGAGGACGCACCCCATCTCGACGGCTCTTATGCCGCTTTTGGCAAGGTTGTCGAAGGTATTGAGGTAGTAGACGAAATAGCTTCTATCCCCACCGATTTTTCCGACAGACCGAAGATCCGCGTGGCTATGAAGAGCGTAACCATTGAAGACTAATTAAAAAGCAAGCAAAAAACCGTAGCGATGCTACGGTTTTTTTGTTTTAATAGATGAATTCAAATTCGAAGTCGTAAATGTTTACGATGTCGCCCTCTTTTATTCCCTTTTCCTTTAAGAGATCGATAACTCCGTTTTTGATGAGCGAGCGCTGGAAGTAGTTAAGCGACTCGTAGTTGTCAAAGTTTATCTGTCCCATAAGATTGAGAAGCCAAGCGCCCTCTACGTAATAGACGTCGTTTTCGCGTGTTACCGTCGTATCTGCCGTAGTATTCGCGCGGAACGAGGTGCTTTCTACCTCTGTAATTTCGGGCTCGTAAATAGTGATTTCGGGTAGCTTTTCAAGCTCGCTTCTCACCTTTTCGACAAGAGCGTCAAGACCTTTTCCCGTTATAGCCGAAACGTAAAGAGGCTTTTCACCGAAATTGTCGACTACGTATTTTTCAAATTCGGAATAATCGTAATCGTCGGGCAGGTTGTCACACTTATTTGCGACTATTATCTGCGGTCTTTCGGCAAGCTCTGTACTGTGATTTTCGAGCTCGGTATTGATTTTTTCTATATCGTCTATGGGGTCTCTGCCCTCGATACCAGAAACGTCGACGACGTGCAAAAGAAGGCGACAACGGTCTACGTGACGCAAAAACTCGTGTCCGAGTCCAAGACCTTCTGATGCGCCCTCGATGAGTCCGGGAATATCTGCCGCAACGAAACCTCTGCCCTCTCCGAGCGAGACTACGCCGAGATTAGGCGAAAGGGTGGTAAAGTGATAGTCGGCTATCTTCGGCTTTGCCGCAGAAATTCTTGACAAAATAGATGACTTTCCTACGTTCGGGAAGCCTATAAGTCCCACGTCTGCTATCATTTTAAGCTCAAGCAGTACTTCTTTTTCTTCGCCCTTCGTACCGTTTTTTGCAAATCTGGGTATCTGTCTTGTGGGGGTGGCGAAATGTCTGTTTCCCCATCCACCTCGACCACCACGGCAGATAACGAATTCTCTATCGTCTGCCATATCGAAGATTATTTTCCCCGTCTCGGGGTCTTTTAAGAGAGTGCCCGGGGGAAGCATAATAACGATGTCCTTACCATTTCTTCCGTGACACTTTTCTCCCTTTCCGTTTTCTCCGTTTTCGGCAGAAAACTTCCTCTTATAACGGAAGGCAAGAAGGGTATTTGAGCCCTTATCTACGCGGAAAATTACGTTTCCGCCTCTTCCACCGTCGCCACCGTCAGGGCCACCTGCGGGTACGTATTTCTCGCGGTGGAAGGAGATAGCTCCGTGTCCGCCGTCGCCCGCCTTCACGTAAATTTTTATATTATCTACAAACATATTTTTTCACTTCCTTTTTGCAAAAAGGCTTTATTTTTCGTTTTCCTCGCCACGCTGTCTTATAATCATCTTAACGGGCGTTCCCTTAAAGCCGAACACCTCTCTTATGCAGTTTTCTATATATCTCTGATAAGAGAAATGGAACAATTCTGCGCTATTGCAGAATATTACGAACGAAGGGGGAGCTATCGACGCCTGAGTCATATAATAGAGCTTCAAGCGCTTACCCTTATCCGAGGGGGGCTGATGGCGAGTCGTCGCATCGTTTAAGAGGTCGTTGAGCATACCTGTCGTAATACGGCGACGGGATTCAGCATATACCGAGTTTATAAGCTCGTAAATATTGGTTATTCTCTGTCCTGTCAATGCAGAAACGTAGATGATAGGCGCGTACGTCATATAAGAAAGCGCCGTCTTTATCCTGTTATTGAAGGCATTTACGGTATTATTATCCTTTTCGATAAGGTCCCACTTATTGACTATGATAATAGATGCCTTGCCTGCCTCGTGAGCAATACCTGCAATTCTCTCGTCCTGCTCGGTAATTCCCTCCTGCGCGTCTATCATAATAAGACATACGTCGGCTCTTTCTACCGCCATATGCGCGCGAAGCACGCTGAATTTCTCAAGCTTGTCCTCTATCTTACTCTGACGGCGTATTCCTGCCGTATCTATGAAGTTATATACTCCATAAGGATTTTCTACGATAGAGTCTACCGCGTCTCTTGTCGTGCCGGGGATATTGGATACTATGTGGCGCTCTTCACCGAGCATTCTGTTTATTATAGAGGATTTGCCCGCATTAGGCTTTCCTATAACCGCTACGTTTATAATGCCCTCGTGCTCTTCTTCCTGCATATCGGCAGGTACTTCCTCTAATATAGCGTCGAGAAGGTCACCCGTACCTGTTCCGTGAAGCGAGGAAAGCGCAATAGGCTCACGCTCAAATCCAAGCTCATAGAATTCATAGAATTCGGGGGGTACTTGTCCTACCCTGTCCGACTTATTTACACAGAGGATTATGGGCTTGCCACTCTTTTTAAGCATCACTGCTATGTCTCTGTCGTCGGCAAGAAGTCCTGCTCTTATGTCGCAAAGAAAGATTATAACGTCGGCAGAGTCTATGGCAAGCTGTGCCTGCACTCTCATCTGCTTCAGAATAATATCGTCGGTCTTGGTCTCTATACCACCCGTATCGATAAGAATAAATCTTCTTCCGCACCATTCTCCCTCTCCGTAGATTCTGTCTCTGGTAACACCGGGGGTGTCCTCTACTATCGAACGGCGCTCGCCTATTATTTTATTGAATAACGTGCTTTTTCCCACGTTTGGTCTGCCTACTATGGCTACTATCGGTTTTCCCATTTTCTTCGCCTCACTCTCTACATAAAATTGCTGATACAAAGGAATATCCGTCGTTTTCTGTCGGAATTACGTCGACACCGAGTTTTTCTTTCAGCTCGTCAACACTCATTCCGCAAAGGAAGAGGTCTTTTTCGTGTCTTAACGCATTTGCGGGTATCAAGAGCCTTTTACCTAGCTCTTTTCCCTCAAGCTGCTCGGAAATATCCTTTCCCGTAAGAAGTCCTGCTACGGTGATATTTTCCCCAAAATAATTGTTCTTTATAGGATAAACGTGAATCTTTATCTCAGAAAATGCTTTTTTAAGTATCTCACACATTTCACTCACGTGATCATACGCCGCGTATCCTGTGGCAATAGAAATCTCAAACGAGGTGTTTGGCTCTTCGCCGTATTTTTTCATTTCGGAAAGCTCAAAGTCGAACTCGTCACGAAGTGAGCGAAGCATTCCGACTCCGTTTTCTATCTGGCTGTATTCCTCGTAATATTCCGCGTCGGGAATTTCAAGCTCGCCCTTTATATAGAACTCGTCTGCCGCAAAAAACAGTCTGCTTCCGTTTTCACGCTTAAAGCTCTCGGCAAAGGCGTCTATCTGCGAAATGACCTCTCTGCACTCCTCGCGAGAAAAGGCGGAAAGCGGATACAATCCGTCTCTGTGGTCGGTAAGACCTGCGGGCACGACGGAAACACTTTCAAGCGCGGGATAGAGGCGGGCAAGGTCGTGCATCGACCTGTCGAGCTCCTCTTTATCGTTTACACCTCGGCAGAGCACTATCTGTCCGTGCATTTTAATTTTCGCCTCGGCTAATCTATCGAGATAGGAAAGCACCTCGCCTGCGCGCTTATTTTTCATCATAGAAACGCGAAGCTCGGGATTCGTGGTATGTATCGACACGTTTATGGGGGAAAAGCGCATTTTTATAATACGCTCAATATCCTTGTCGACTAAATTCGTCAGGGTAATATAATTGCCGTGCAGAAAGGAAAGACGCGAATCGTCGTCCTTAAAATAGAGTGTTTCTCTCATCCCCTTCGGTAGCTGGTCAATGAAGCAGAATATACACTTGTTTTTACAGGACTGCTTTTTGTCCATTAAGGGTGTCTCAAAAACCAGACCTATATCGTCGTAGGTATCCTTCTTTATCTTCACAGAAAGGTTTTTTTCACCTCTTTTAAGAGAAAGGACTACCTTCTTCTCCGCAAGATAGAAGCGGTAATCAAGGACGTCGTTTATTTCATTGTCATTTATAGCGAGCAAGAGGTCAGACTCTTTTATTCCCGCTTTTTTAGCAAGGGAATGCTTTTCCACTTCGACTATCCTTACCATAACTACTCCATTTTCATAAAATACGCATTTTTGCGCTACGTTTTACTGCAAAGCAAAATTTTCCTTCTTACATTATAGCATACAATAACGTATAATGCAAATTTTTTGAATACTTTTTACAAAAAAAGGCGGAGAAATTGAAATTCTCCGCCCTTTTCGGTCGTTTTTTATTTAAATTAATAAGTTTGTCCTATTCGGTTATAGTCAAGCGCCTTAAGGGGCTCTGTGAACCA
Source organism: Eubacteriales bacterium (assembly GCA_045654845.1). GTDB lineage: Bacteria > Bacillota > Clostridia > Oscillospirales > CAG-272 > UBA1740. The sequence continues at coordinate 30,424 of JAZOOB010000046.1, forward strand.
ATCACCCATTTTTTCTTCAAGATATGCCCAGCCGTCCTCGCTTACCGTATAATCGAAGTAGTAAACGTCGGGCATTATACTCTCTAATTCTTTTGTCGTATAGTTATTTCCTATGTACGACGTGCCGTCAAGGTAGCCCAAATTGTCGGTGGTGTTATTACGGATAACGTCACCGAAATCGTCCGACGCACCGAGAATAAGGTTGTTTGCTATGACGGTCATAGCTCCCTGTCGCCACATTCTTTCTACGGCAGAAATCTCGTCGTAGGAAAGAGTTATTCCCTCTCCGTTTTCGGCTATCGCTATTCTGTCGGGCATCATCTGCTCGGCATTATTTTCGTCATAATACTTAAAGGTGGGAACGTAAATCTTCACCCCGTTTTCCGCCTTATAGGTGAAGGTCTTGTCGGTCAACTTTCTTACGTCATAGGTGGGATTATAGTCACCGAGATTGTACGCCGACAAAATCATCTTTATCGTATCGAGATAATCTATATGGTCGGGATAAAGCTTCTTCATTTCCTCCTTATCGTACGCGGTGGTGAGCAATTCTATTTCCTTACGTCCGCGCTCGTCACCGACGACGAGCCAAGAAGCCGCATGGCTATTTCTTTCGTCACCGTTTCCGTAGTAGTAATAGAACAAATCGGACTCCAAGATATAGTCGGTAAGACCGTTATACGAGCCTCCCGCCGCCCTGTATTCCTCTTCACTACGGCAGATTATTATATTTTCGTAGCACACGTTTCCGTGTCCTGACGAGGTATACCAAGGCTGAAGGTGATTTCCAAGCTTCGCCTCGCGCATATTTATGATATTTCCGTAGGAATAGTTTCCGCCTGCCTTACCGTCATTATAGATAGCTCGCTGGCTCGCGTTAAAGAGGTGGAAAAGGTTATATCTTATATGAAAGCCGAGGTTTCCGTAGCTTACGGTATATATCATACCACCGTCGGAGACGTCCTTGCTACCGCCTCTGAACTCGTTATACTCTGCTATATGCTCAAAGCCATTCAAGAAAAGACAGGTATCGTCGAAGTTGTTATGTGAAATGACGGTACGACAACCGCCTCTCGCTATCGCGCCATACTGATTCATAGCGGTAGGATTGTGGAAATAGCAATTCTGCACGAAGAAATTGCTCGGCTTCAATACTTTGTCTCTGTATACTACCTCAAGCATATGCTTATGACAGCGTGAAAAGTCGGAATAGATTATAGCAGACTCGCGGCACTCAAGCATATAAGCGCCGTACCCTCTGGTATTTTTGATAACGAGATTCTGCAAAACGATATTTTCGCACTTTTCTGCAAGAATTCCCGTAGAGCCAGAGCCGTTTACCGTAATATTGTCCAAGACGACAAATTCTGCACCGTCAAGGTAGATAGCACCGTCGCTCGCCTTTCCTATATAGGTAATAAGGTCGGTCGTCATATCGTCGGATTTCGGATACAAATAAAGATTTCCCGTCGCCTTATCTATAAACCATTCGCCAGCCGTGTCAAGAGCCTCTATCGCGTTATAGAGATAATATGAATTTCTGCCTGCCGCGGAATTCGTAGACGCGTTTGCACCGTAGGACGCTGCCTCTGCGGACTTCAAGGAATAGAAGCCGTCATCCTTGAGAGTGCCGAGCAGATTTCCGTCGTGCGTACATTTTTCGTCTATACGGTAATTACCGAATGCCCAACCCGAATATATACAGCCCGAAAAATAAATTTCGCCCGTATTCACCCAAGAGAGAACCTCGTCTCTCATCCAGTTGTCACCGCGGTCTGCCTCGGGATTTTTTTCGTCTACTATCTGAATCTCCCAGCCGACGACAGAGTCCTTTGTAAGACCCGAGCCCTCTGCATTCACGCGCTCCTGCCATTCAAGATAGGCTTCAGAATCGGGGTGAGTAACGCTTCCCGTATCGTAAACGTGATTTATGTAAAGAAGGTCTTTACTGTCAATATCGGTGCCGTCCTCGTAATACGCGTTTGGAAAACGGGCGAGGTCGTACATATCGCCGCTTACAAGAATAGTTCCGTGTCCGCTTTTCGTAACGTCGAGGATATCGTCCTTTGTAAATCCAAGCTCATAAAGGTTGGTATAAAGCACCTTGTCCTTTACAGAGTCCTTTAATCTTTTGGCGACAGGATCATTTTCATCAACGTTTTTAAATGATGAAGCGTCGATATTCTTTCCACCTGTTACCGTGACCTCTTCTTCCCCGTAGCCTATTATGAAAAGAGGCGATTTTTCGCTTCCGCTATGAGAGGAAGTTATAACTATCGGGTCAGCCGCAGAATAAACGCCACCTTCGACGAATATAACACCGCCACCCTTACCGCTCATTTTATCGAGCGCCGCCTGTATGGTCTTAAGGGGGGCTTTTTGTGTGCCCGAATTGTTATCGTCACCGTTTTTGTCGGAAACGTAGATCTCGTTTTTCTTCGACTTCGGATAATCGTCGAGACTTATTTTTTCGAGTACCGTAACCTCGGTGGGAAGCTCGCTTCTCGCAATCATAAATCTGTCCATAACCGAATCGACGTTTTTCACCTCATAATCGTATCTGCCCGTCATATCGGGAAGCGATTTTGGAAGATTTGTGGGTACAAGCGTGGAATAATTCATATCATCACCCTCTTTTTTACAGGAATTCAAAGGAATTATCATTAAAAACACGAGTAAAAGAATTAAAATTCTGTTTTTTCTCATAATCTTCTCCTTGGAATTAAATTCATCTACAATAGCATTATACCTTAAATTTATATAAATGTAAATGCAAAATCCCTACAATTTACAAAAATGATTTTTGTGCAATTCATATATTATAAAAAATGCGCCCTCATACGAGGGCGCATTTGCGCGATTTTTATTTATGCGATTCGATTATTCAAGACAACCCATTCTGGTATAATCGATATCCTGCAAAGGAAGCGTGAACCAAAGTCCCATTTCGGACTCAAGGTACTCCCAGCCCTCTTCACTTATAGTGTAATCGTAATTGTGAAGATTCGGCATAATATTCTCCGTGCTCTCTTGAGTATAGTTATTATCTATATAAGACGAGCCGTCGTAATATCCGTCGTTATCCGCAGTATTGTTACGAATTACCATAGATATATCATCCGAGCCACCGATAATAAGATTGTTCGCTATAACTGTCATAGCGCCCTGACGCCACAAGCGTTCTACCGCAGAGATCTCGTCGAAGGTAAGCGTCCAACCATTACCGTTTCTCGCTTCGATTACCTTTTCGGGCATGGTCTTGACCTTTCCGGCATTATCAAGATACTTGTAAGGCGGAACGTAGATCTTAAGACCGTCGTCCACTATGTAGGTAAACTTTTTGGTAGTAAGCTGACGAATATCGTAGGTGGGGTTATATTCCTTCGTATCGTATGCGGCAAGAATGAACTCTATCGTGTAGAGATAGTTCATATGGTCGGGATAACGAGTCTTCATAAAGTCCTCGTCGTGATGCGTTCTATACGCATCTATCTCTACCTGACCACGGTTTTCTCCTGTATGAAGCCAAGCCGCAGCCTGACTGTTCTTTCCGTTGTTCGGGCCGTAGTAATAGAAGAAGAGGTCGGACTCAAGTATACAGTCGGTGATACCGTTATAGGTTTTGGGATCTCTGCCCGCTGTCAGTGCATACTCTTCTCTGTCACGAAGGATCATAATGTTTTCATAACATACGTTACCGTGTCCTGACGAGGAATACCAAGGCTGAAGACCGGAACCGAGAAGCGCGCCTTTCGTGTTTATGATATTTCCGTAGGCGTAGTTTCCGTTCGACTTACCATCGTTATAAATAGCTCTCTGGCTTGCGTTAAACATATGGAAAAGGTTGTAACGAACGTGAGTACCTCCCTTACCAGAGCTTGTGGTATATATCATACCACCATCGGTCACGTCTCGGCTACCGCCTCTGAATTCGTTATACTCTATTACGTGCTCGAAGCCCGAAATAGACATACAAACGTTATCAAACTCGTTATGAGAAACCACGGTGCGATATCCGTCACGCAAGGTCAGACCGTGCTGCGACTGAGGTACGGGATCGTGAAAATAGTTGTTCTGGAAAAATACGTTCGACGGCTTCATCTGCCTATCATAGTAATAATAAGCATTCTGCGCCATCGTTCCGTTTATCTGTGAGAAATCACAGTAAAGGACAGCAGAATCGTAGGTAGCGACAAAGAGGAGTCCCTCGCCCTTGGTATTGGATATCTCTGCGTTCTGAACTATAATGTTCGTAGAATCTGCTACGCGATATCCTCTCGTGCCGGAGCCCGCTATATCAAGACCGTCTATGACTACGTACTCTGCTCTTTCGACCATAATAGCCGCAGAGCCTGTGGATTTTCCAAGATATTTCACCGTCTGCGAAGCAAAATTCTCAGAGGTGGGATATATGTAAAGATTTCCCGACATTCTGTCGATGAACCATTCGCCGGGGGCATCAAGCGCCTCGATTGCATTCGAGAGATAATAAGTATTTCTCTTTGCGGCGGAGTTTGTTGACACACCTGCGCCGTACTTTGAGGGCTGTTTGGTCTTGAGCGAGTAGAATCCGTCCGACTTGAGAATGCCGAGCTTGTTGCCGTCGTGCACACAATAGTTGTCAATAGTATAGCTACCGTAATCCCAGCCTGCATATACCGAGCCTGTAAGAAGGATCTCACCGGTATTTACCCAGCTTATGATCTCATCGCGCATATAGTTGTCACCTGCATCGACCTGAGGATTTTTCTCGTCTACTATCTGTATCTCAAAGCCGAGCTGCGAGGACATAGTGAGTCCCGAATTGGGCTTTTCTACTCTTTCCTTCCAAGCATAGTAATTGCTCGAGCCTTCACTCGAAACGCTACCGATATCATATACATGCTTTATGTAGAGAAGGTCGATGCTATCAAGCACTGTGCCGTCGTCATTGTAAGCATTCGGAAAACGAGCGAGAGTATAAAGCTCGTCGTTTACCGTGAGAAGACCGCTCGACGAGGGGGTGACGGGCATTATAAAGTCGGAACGCCAGCCGAGATCGTAAAGATTTACACAAACGACGCGGTCGACAACGTCCTTCTTCAAGCGAGAGGCGACCTCATCGTTTTCGGGATCTACGGGAACAAATTTGTCTCCCGAGATCTCCTTTCCGCCCGTAACGGTCACAGGCTCATCGCCGTAGCCGATAATAAATAGGGGGGAAACCATCGTTCCACTGTGAGCGGTATTGATAATAATAGGATCCGCGGCAGAATAGCTACCACCCTCAACCCAGATGATACCGCCTTTTGTCCCGTTCACCTTGGAAAGAGCCCTCTGAATAGTCTTCAAAGGTGCTTTCTGTGAGCCGTCGTTATTATCATTTCCTCTCTTTGCGGATACGTAGATCTGAATTTTATCTGCAGAAGCAGGGTACATATCGGGAGTGATTCTATCGAGCACGGTAACCTCGTCGGGAAGCTCCTCTCTTGTGATAAAGAATCTATCAAGGACCGAATCCACACTCTTTACGTCGTAGTCGTACATATCGGTCAGGTCCTGATAACCACTGGAAAGATTCGATGACACGAGGGTAGGTGCTGAAAAGGGTTCTCCGTAAACAGCCTCAAAGCTGATATCGTAGCGCTTTCCCTTCGGAATTTTTGAAAAGGTCTTGTCGATCAGCTCTCTTATAGCAGACGCGACAGAATAATCACCGTTTCCATAGATGGCGAGCTTGCCGTCACCGACGGTCAATGAGTAGGTTCCTGCGTCGGGCTTATCTGCCGTAGCCTCTCTTTTCGTATCTCCTATAAGGATCTCATTTTCAGTCTCATCTTCAAGATAGCTCACGATCGGCACAGCGACACCGCAGGTGTCGGAAATGACGCTCTGAAGCTCACTTACCATAAGCTTATCCGAGTTGTTCAGTCCGTCTCCGTTTACGATAACGAAATTGGAAATATCCACGCCATCTATAGCAAGACTATCGACCTTGTAATTGTATCTGTAGGTATACCCCATTTCCGGGTAATAGACTCCGTCGTCACATATAAGATGCTCGGTAAAATGCATAACCGCCTCAGAGGTCGCCTTATCCGAGCCGCCTATAATGAGAAGACGATTATTTACCATTCCTATAAAATAATCGTTCGATTTAAGAGTCGCGTAAATTTCCTTACTTTCCTTACGATTTGTGTTGCCGACAAGTATCTCAAAGGCGCTGTCGTCAATCTCCTCGTCTGGCAAAAGAAAATCGGAGGTCGGACGGAGCATCATTCCGTAATTATCTCTGAACTTGAGTGTCAGATTAACAAAATTGTCGGTTACGCTCTCTCCGATATCACTTGCAAAAATCAAAGAATATTCTTCCCAGCCTTCAAGCAAAGCTCTTTTGTATTTCGGTCTGCCACCGTCTTTGCAGGAAACCAGTGAAAATACAGTCGCAAGCAGAAGCAGGAGCAAAAGTCCTATTTTTTTCATAAAATCTATCTCCCTTTTACTTTTATCCATAATATATTATACAATAAATTATAGAAACCGTAAAGTGTCAATATAAATAATTTTCAAAAGCGTAATTTGTATACCTTGTATATCATTAAATATACTGCATTTCGCCATATCGTTTACACTCTGTAATATAAAAAAGAAGGCAGAGAGCGTTTTTGCTCTCTGCCTTTTAAGTGGATTTGCGTATTTTCAGTTGTTCTTTTCGATTATTCGAGACAACCCATTCTGGTATAATCGATGTCCTGAAGAGGAAGTGTAAATCCAGGACCCATTACGGATTCGAGGTACTCCCATCCTTCTTCACTTATCGTGTAATCATAGTTGTTGAGACCAGGCATGATGTCCTCGGTGCTCGCCTGAGTGTAGTTGTCTTCAATATAAGAAGATCCACCGTAGTAGCCTGCATTGTCCGCAGTGTTGTTACGAATTACTATCGACAAATCGTCATCTCCACCGATGATGAGGTTCTTCGCTATAACGGTCATAGCGCCCTGACGCCACAAGCGTTCTACAGCGGAAATCTCGTCGAAGGTCAAGGTCCAACCGCCACCGTTACGAGCCTCGATTATCTTTTCGGGCATAGTCTTTACTTTGCCTGCATTGTCAAGATACTGATAGGGCGGAACGTAGATCTTAAGACCGTCCTCTACCATATAAGTGAACTTCTTAGTGGTGAGGTGACGAACGTCGTAAGTGGGGTTGTATTCCTTCGTATCGTATGCGGCGAGAATGAACTCAACCGTATAGAGATAGTTCATATGGTCGGGATAACGAGTCTTCATGAAGGTCTCGTCATGATTCTTTCTGTACGCGTCTATATCCTGCTGGCCGCGGCTTTCTCCGGTATGGAGCCAAGCTGCTGCCTGACTGTTTCTACCGTCGTTTGCACCGTAGTAGTAGAAGAAGAGGTCAGACTCAAGGATACAGTCGGTGACACCGGTGAAGGTCTCGGGATCTCTGCCTGCAGTCAATGCATACTCTTCTTTATCACGGATGATCATAATGTTTTCATAACATACGTTACCGTGTCCTGAAGAGGAATACCAAGGCTGAAGTCCTGAGCCGAGAAGCGCGCCTCTCGTATTTACGATATTTCCGTAAGCGTAGTTACCGTTCGACTTACCGTCGTTATAAATAGCTCTCTGGCTTACGTTGAACATATGGAAGAGGTTATAACGAACGTGAGAGCCGCCCTTACCCGAGCTTGTGGTGTATATCATACCACCGTCGGTGACGTCCTTACTACCGCCTCTGAACTCATTATACTCGATAATGTGCTCAAAGCCTCCAAGCGACATACAAACGTTATCGAACTCGTTATGAGAAACGACTGTACGGTATCCGTCACGAAGAACGAGAGCATACTGGGACTGAGGAACGGGATCGTGGAAATAGTTGTTCTGAATGAATACGTTCGAGGGTCTCATCTGCTTATCATAGTAGTAATAAGCATTCTGGACCATCGTGCCGTTTATATTCGAGAAGTCGCAGTAGAGTATAGCAGAGTCATAGGTCGCTGTGAAAAGTGCGCCCTCGCCCTTGGTATTTGAGATTGCGGCATTCTGGATTACAACGTTAGAGGCATTTGCTACGTGGTAGCCTCTTGCGCTGGAGCCTGCTATGTTAAGACCGTCTATAACCACGTACTCAGCACCATCAACCTTGATAGCCGCAGAGCCTGTGGACTTACCAAGATAGGTTACGGTCTGGCTTGCAAAATCATCAGAGGTAGGATAGAGGTAAAGGTTACCCGACATTCTGTCGATGAACCATTCGCCGGGAGCGTCAAGAGCCTCGATAGCGTTAGAGAGATAGTAGGTGTTTCTCTTTGCAGCAGAGTTGGTGGATACGCCTGCGCCGTACTGACAGGGCTGCTTACTCTTAAGGGAGTAGAAGCCGTCGGGCTTGAGAATACCGAGCTTATTGCCGTCGTGTACGCAATAGTTATCTATTGTGTAGCTACCGTGGTCCCAACCGGAATATACGGTACCTGTAAGAAGGATCTCACCGGTATTTACCCAGTTGATGATCTCATCACGCATATAGTCGTCTCCGGGGTCAACCTGAGGGTTTCTTTCATCGACGATCTGGATTTCAAAGCCGACAACAGAGGACAAAGTGAGTCCCGAGCCGGGTCTCTCTACTCTTTCCTTCCACTTATAGTAGTTTCCTGAACCAACGTCGGTTACACTACCGGTATCGTATACGTGCTTGATGTAAAGAAGGTCTATACTGTCAAGAATAGTTCCGTCCTCGTAATAAGCGTTCGGGAAACGAGCCAAGGTGTAGCCTTCACCGTCAACGGTAAGAAGACCGGAAGACGAAGGTGTTACGGGAATTATATATTCGGGCTGCCAGCCGAGGTCATAAAGGTTTATAGTAACTACCTTATCAAGAACCTCTTCCTTCAAACGAGCTGCAACAGAATCGTACTCGGGATCTACGGGAACAAAATCAGCGCCCGAAATTTCCTTACCGCCCGAAACGGTTACAGGCTCTTCGCCGTAGCCTATAATGAACAAGGGGGATACCATAGTTCCGCTATGAGCAGAATTTATGGTTATGGGGTCTGCCGCAGAATAGTTTCCGCCTTCTACCCAGATGATACCGCCCTTAGTGCCGTTCACCTTGCTAAGTGCCTTGTGAATGGTCTTAAGAGGAGCCTTCTGAGAGCCGTCGTTTTCGTCGTCACCGTTATTTGCGGATACGTAAATCTGAACCTTTTCCTTAGAGGTGGGGTACTGATCGGGTGTAACTCTTTCAAGAACCGTAACCTCGGTAGGAAGCTCGTCTCTTGTGATAAAGAATCTGTCGAGAACCGAGTCGACGCTCTTTACGTCGTAGTCGTACATATCAGTAAGGTCCTGATAGCCGTTAGGCAAGTTAGAGGAAACGAGAGAAGGAATTGCAAAGGGCTCGCCAAAGATAGCCTCGAGCTGAATATTGTAGCTCTTGCCCTTCGGAATTACAGAAAGTACTTCCTCGATAAGCTTCTTGATTGTGTAAGCAGAAGAATATTCGCCGTTACCGTACATAACGAGCTTGCCGCCCTCGGTAGCCATAGCGTATGTATCCTTTTCAAGCTCAACCGAAGTAGCTTCTCTTCCCGTATCACCTATAAGGATCTCGTGCTCGATTTCCTCGGTAGAGGGAATTACTATCGGTATGTTGACACCACAAACGTTAGATATAACGTCCTGGAGATAGTTTACCATAAGTCTGTCGGAGTTGTTCATTCCGTTTCCTCTTACGATAACGAATTCGGAAACGTCAACACCGTCTATTGTAAGGTTGTCCACCTTATAGTCGTATTCGTAGTTGTATCCTTCGACAGGATAATAGATACCGTCGTCAGCTAAAAGATAATCGGTAAAGTGAGAGAGTGCTTCTGCTGTCGCTCTGTCAGAGCCACCGATAATGAGAAGGCGGTTGTTCACTACACCTATGAAGTAGTCGTTTGACTTAAGGGTAGCAAATACGTCCTGGCTCTCCTGACGGTTGGTGTTACCGATAAGGATCTCAAGAGTGTCGGTGGGAGCTTCTTCGCCGGGCATCAAAAAGTCAGACGAAGGGCTGAGCATAGTTCCGTACTTTTCCTTGAGCTGAATCGTCAAGCTCATAAATTTGTCGGTTACGCTGCTTCCCGAGTTACTGGAATATACCAAAGAATATCCATCCCAGCCTTCGAGAAGGGCTTTCTTGTACTTCGGCTTGTCGTTATTGCCCTTGCACGCCACAAGGGTGGTGATAACCAAAACGAATACAAGCAGCAACACTAAAAGTTTGCTTCTTTTCATAAGTTTTCTCCTAAAATTTTTAAAAAATGAATGCTCAAAAAAATGAATAATCTTCAAAGGCACCTTTTTAAGATGCCCTTGAAGAACGAATTTCAATTAGAAGTCGAGTTCAATGATGCCCTTCTTAAGATAATCGGTCATAGACTTGCAGCCGTCCTTGGTTACTGCAATACCCTTTTCCCATCTTACGCCAAAGCCGTCGCCGGAAATGAAGGTATCTACCTGGAAGGTCATGTTCTCTTCAAGCTTGTAGTCGCTTATGGTTTCCATCCAAGGTGCTTCAACCTCGATCATACCTGTACCGTGGCAGGGACCGTATACGAAGTTATCCTTGAATCCGTTTTCAACGTACATCTTGTAGAAGTCCTTTGCGATATCGCTCGCAACAACTCCTGCCTTAATCTGGTTAACAGTCCAGTCGTGAGCTTCCTTACAGAACTCGATGGTTCTTCTTCTCTCACCCTCGAGCTTGCCCATGATTACGGGAAGACCGATTGCAGGGGAATAACCGTCAATCTTTGCAGAAAGATTGAGCTGAACGATGTCGCCCTTGTTGATGGTTCTGTATCCGCTACGGCTGATTGCGTGGCTGGTGGACTTTTCGCTGAATACGTACATAGGAAGACCCTCGTACTCTGCGCCCTCTTCATAGATAACTCTCTGAGCAATACCAACCATCTGAAGCTCGGTTACACCGGGCTTAAGGTGTCTTATAACCTCATCGGTAGCAAGGTCAACGATACGGAAGCCCTCCTGAATACAAGCAAGCTCGTTTACGCTCTTGATCTTGCGGAGCTCTACCATGATCTCGTTGCACTTAACTATCTCTGCCTTCGGATAGCTTTCCTTCAAGCCCTCGAAAATAGGAAGGGTGCACTCAACGTAGCTACCAAGACCGATCTTAATATTTTCACCGGTTACGCCTATTGCCTTGAAAACGTCCTTAAAGGTGTCAGCGTGAAGCTCGGGATAAGAGGGGTCTGCAGACTCTCTGAATTCTCTCAAGCAGAAGATCTTGTCAATCTTTGCAACGTCCTTCGCGAAGATAATGCACTCAGGACCAACCATCAAGGCAGCGTCGCCTGTCGCGGAAATTGCTACACCTGCGCGCTCAAAAAGGGGCCAGAAGCCACTGAAATATCTCGCGTTAGCGTAGTCGGACTCGGTGCTGGATACTACCATTACATCAAGACCCTTTTCGCGTACGAGCTTTGCAGCTCTTGCAATTCTTTCCTTGTACTCGTAATCCGGGATACAAATTCTGTTTGCCATAATAAAAATTCCTCCAAAATGCTTTTTTTATTTATTTTTTATTATTTTTCGATTTTAGCTCTCATTTTTTCGCTGTCGCTGGGATTGAGAATACCCGTGGTTATGTGGAAGGTCATGGTCTCGCCAGATGCAAGATACTTTTCATATCCGCGTGCCTTGCAGTAGAGATAACCCTTATGCTCTGCTGTCGCAGGAAGCACCATTCCAAGCGCGTCCTCGTCCTTTGTCCTCGCTATCCATCTTACACCGAAGGGCAATTCCTCGGGTCTGTGACATACGTAGCAGGAATATCCGTCGGGAAGAAGCTGCATTGTATGAGCATTTCCCTTTTCATCTGCGTCGTACCTACAGGTAAATACGATTTCGGGCGCATAGGACTGAGTATTTTTGTCGACCACGTCCATAATGGAAGCGTCTTCGTTTAGCTTGTCTATATAAGCTGTCGTCTTGTCGCCGTTAGGATAACCGTCGGGGACCTCGGAATGAGCTATGATATTCTTTCTGTCTGCGGTGTAGATGAGGCGCGAGCCGTCAACGGGCAGATAGTTTATATGACAAAGATAGAAGTACTCGAGCGGAAGGTCCTTATTGTTTTTAAACGACATCGTCATTTCAATAGTGGACGCGTCCTCGTAAAGACGGCACTCGGGTATGAAATCGTAATTGATCTCAAACGCTCTCTTGTGGCTGTAAATTCCACCGAGTGATATGTACTTACCGCGCTCGTCCTCGCCTACTATAACGTAAGCCTCTTTATACTTGGCTATCGGCAATTCTCCGTGGGGAAGATGCGTATCCTCTGCTGTCGGATTTCCCATAGCGGTAAGTCCGCAGTGCATAAGGAAGCAGCCGTAGCTCTCTCCATAATTCTGGTAGCAAACCTCAGGCTCGTCGTAAATGGACTTCATCACCATATCGTGACCAAGAAATTCCATTTCCCAGACCATCTGTCCCATAAAGGGAAGAAGAGTAACGAAGCCTTTATCGTTTTGCAGCTTGACCGCCTCGATTCCCGTAGAATACTTGAAGGTGGTGGCTACGAGAGTGTCACTCTGGAACAAAAGCTTTTCATCTCTTGAAAACTGCTCTTTATAAAGATAAATTTTTCCGTTCAAGTCTTAATCTCCTCGTTTGTATTTTCATCATTTCTCCGCCTTGGCGAACAAGAAAAACGCGCACGCGCGCTCGCGCGTGAGCAAGCAAGGCTTTAAAACAATTTAAGTCAGTGTAATTATACCATTTTTTATTCGGTTTGTAAACATATTTTATGGTAGTTTTTCTTTTTTGTTGAACTTGTCTAAAATGACCGTCATCTATATTATGAAATGCACAAATGAAATTTAAAAACCCCTCAAAAGTGCCGTAAAAAACAACTCTTTTTCGGGGTTTTTAAGATTTTCCGACTCGCATTTTGCAAGTGTCGAAAAATATCGGGTATTAAGTTTTCTTTTCTATGCTCTTTTTGCATTTCGGACAATGAACTATTATCTTGCCCTTCCCCTTCGGGACTCGCAAAACCGCACCGCACTTGCATCTGAAATACTTATGCGTTTTTCTGTCATTAAACTTGTTTTTCTGAAGCTTAAAGAATTTTTTTGTCGACGAAAGGAATCTTTCGTACGCATAAAGCTCTCTGTTTCTCTTGACGTTATTTTTCGACAACACGCGGAAAATAGCGAAAAAGAAGAGCAAAAAGTAAACAATTGTGAACACTACTCTCAAAGCAAATATGGAAATAACACAAGCAACAAAGGAAGCCCATATCAAGTGATACGAGAGCTTATCGTAGCCGTGTCTGCCGTAAAGAAATCTTTGCATTTTAAGAGCCATTCTTTGAAGAAAATTCATAGCCTTGTATTATTCCTCTTCCTTGAAGGTACGAAGTCCGACTACCTCGGAAACGGGTAATGAGAAGCATATAGCACCGGCTTCCGTATGTCTTCCGCAGTTCTGATTTATAGCCTTCATTATATCGGATTTTTTATCCTCGGATGCGAGGATATATATCATATCCTTTTCGTCCGCCAGAGAAACTCCGTGGAATTTTTCGCTCTTGACAGTACCCTTCGCGTGAAAAACAGTACCGCCCGACGCGCCCGCGCCTCTTGCCGCGTCCATTATCATATCTGAATATCCTTCGTTCAGAATAACGACTATCATTTCGTTTTCAAATTTCATACTCGGTACTGAGCCTCCTAATTCCTGTCCTTCTGTAATATATTCGAGATTTTTTCCGCCGCCAACGCTTTTTATCGGGATAGACATCATTATTCCGTTTCCGGGAATATCTATCATCATCTTGATTTTTGCCATTTTCATAAGCTTTTCAAGCGTTACGCTCGTCGCGACGGCGTTCACTATGGATTTTTCGGTCTTTTCCAAATCATACAGAAGCAAATGCTCGCTTGTCGCAGTTCCGTTTCCAAGATTTTCGAGTATGACCGACACGTTAAGCTCGCTGTAAATATCTATAAGCGTCTTTACTTTTTCTCTGTCAACTATTGAAACAACGTAGTAAAGCTCCATTATACGACCTCCCAAAGCTCAATGATTTCATCATCCGAGAATCTGCTGTATACGGTATCTGCCTTTTCATGCTTTTTAGTCTTAAGTGCGAATACAGCGCCCATAACCTGAACTGTAATCAAGGGCATCATCGCTACCATGGCGACAAGACCGAAGGCGTCTGACATAACGTTCGTTCCCAGTGCGGTACAAGCACCTATTGCCAAGGGAAGCATGAAGGTGGCCGTCATAGGACCCGACGCAACTCCGCCCGCGTCGAAGGCTATCGCCGTATAGGTGGGCGAAACGAAAAGCGTGAGTGCAAGTGAAATGAGATATCCCGGCAAAACGAACCAGAGGATAGAAATGCCTGTAAATACGCGAAGCATAGCGATTCCCATAGCAATAGCTATACCGATAGAGAGTGTTGTATTCATGGTGTTCTCTGCTATCGCGCCCGCGCTCAGATCGTATACCTGCTTTGTAAGAATATGCACCGCAGGCTCGGCTTTTATTATGAACCAACCCATAAGCATAGCGATAGGTACGAGTACCCAAGCGAATTTGCTTACAGCGAGTGATTCGCCAAGCACGTAGCCAAGAGAGGAAAATCCTACGTTTACACCCGTAAGGAACAAAACGAGACCTATGTAGGTATAAACTATACCCATCATTATCTTCGCCACAGGGCGCTTAGCAAGCTTGAGTGAAACAAACTGGAAGATAAGGAAGAATGCAACTATGGGTGAAAGAGCCATTCCAACCTCTGCCATATAGTGTGGGAACGCCATAAGATAGCCTATTCCCAAGTCCTTTGAGTTTTCAAAGGCGGTCACTATCGTCTGTGCAGTATGTACCGTATCGGCAGGATAGATAAAGCCAAGTATCAAAACCGAAAGTATAGGGCCTATCGAGCAAAGAGCAACGAGACCAAAGCTGTCCGACTTCGCATTTTTGTCGCTTCGGATAGACGCGACACCGACACCGAGTGCCATAATAAAGGGTACGGTCATAGGACCTGTGGTAACTCCGCCCGAGTCAAACGCCACCGACAAAAAGTCCTTGTCGGAAAGAAAGGCGAGGGCAAAAACCACCGTATAGAAGAAGATAAGAAGCCATCTCATAGGAATAGCAAAAAGAATACGAAGCATACTGACGACAAGGAAAAGCCCTACGCCCACGGAAACCGTGATTATAAGTGCGAGGGTGTCAATATTCGGCGTATTGTTCGCTAAGACCTGCAAATCGGGCTCGGCAACCGTTATAATAATGCCGAGAACAAAGCTGATAAGCACGATAAGAGGAATATTTTTAGTTTTCGTCAGACGCGCGCCTATATGATTTCCTATCTGCGTCATAGAGATGTCCGCACCGATATTGAAAAGGCTCATTCCAAGTATGATCATAGCCGTTCCTATGATAAAGGAAAGGACAAGCCCACTGCTTATCGGGACGAAAAACAGACAGAGCAACAAGACTATTGCAGATATAGGCAGTACCGCGCGCACCGATTCTGCGGTTTTTTCCTTGATAAGGTTTTTTCTTTCCAAAATGACTCCTGAAGGTTGATTTTTTTAGTTTACTTTATAAGTATATCAATAATATGTTAAAAAAGTCCTAATGAATTAGCTATAAAGATTAAATTATTGCAAGCTCTGCCCGTTCAGTCCTTTTGTATTTTCTTTCCGAAAATTGCAAAGGCAACCGAGAACAAAACAACCGAGGCTGTCGCCTGCATAGTATTGCCCAAAATTCCTGCCGTAGCGGAAAGAAAGCTCGAATATATAAGCGCATCGTAAAGATAATATCCCAAAATCATAAATGCTTCTGCTAAAATTGAAACGGGAATACAGAGATATCTGTGCTTTTTCATTAAGGTTTTATAGAAGATTCCCGCAACAAGCGCAATCAGTCCCTTAATTACAAAGGTAGCCGGTATGTAAAGAGGATAGCTCAAAAAGAGGTCGGAAAGCGACGAGCCAATAGCTGCGGCAATCGCACCAAAGACAGGTCCAAGGTAACAGCCGGCGAGCAAGCAGAGCGCGTCCGCCAAATGTATATATCCGTTTGCAATAGGAATAGAAAACATCGTCGCTACACATATTGCAGCCGCCATCACGGCCATTTTAGTTAAATTTTTAATTTTCATAAAAAGATCTCCTTTAAAAATTAAAATAAATTAAAATCCAAGCGTCAAAGCCAAGCCGAGAAGCGAGGCTATAAGCACGGGTATCGAAATTAAAATGCCGAAAAGGCAAAAGCGTACAAAGGAAAGCTTTACGCCCTGCTCTCTTAATATCTGCATCCACATAATGCCCGCCAGAGCACCGATAGGGGTGAGATATGCCCCTATATTCGAGCCTATTACCGTAGCGTAAACGGCAGACAGGGGCACAGAGGAAGAATTCAAAACCGAAGAAAAAAATACGCTCATCGGAATATTATTGACGAGATTAGCAACCAAGGTGGAAAGAATTCCGTATGTAAAGATGGGATTTCCATTTTGAAAGAGGCGGGATACCCACACACAAACTCCATTATAATTCAGGGCCTCAACCAGAATAAACATAGAAAGCATAAAGGGCAAAAGCGCCCAAGGTATTCTTTTTACGGTATTTAAAGCACCCGACTGCTTTTTTGTCACACCCTTATATACAAGGTCGGACACCAAAACGAGCGAGGCGAAAAACAGTGCGATTTCCCACATTTCAAAGGGTAAGAAATCGGAAAACGCAAGCATTACCGTCGCAAGCAAAAGGCAAATGCCACCGATAATAGCGCGAGGGGCGTCTATTTGTGCGCCTTCGGTCTTCGGTGAAATTTCCTTTTTTAACTGTCGGGAAAATATGAGAAGCATAATAAAAAGCGCTGTAATACCGCCAAAAAGCGAGGGCAAAATCATAGCTTTCAAGTATTCTATGAAGCCGATACCCGACGCAAGCGACAAGTAAATATTCGTCGGATTTCCTATAACCAAAAGCATAGAAAAGGTGTTTGCACCGACGAATTCTGCAAAAAGATAAGGAACGGGCGAAATGCCCGCATTCTTACAGAAATAGCAAAGAAAGGGGGTAAAGGTAAGTATCACTATGTCGTTAGAGGTAAATACCGTGAGCACGGAAACGAGGAAATAGAGCAAAAGAAAAAGATATATCTGCTTTTTCTTTACGTATTTCATAACCTTTACGGCAACGTACGAGAAAAATCCCGCTTCGTCAAGATATACAGACAAAGCAGACATTGAAAAGAACAAAATGAGAATTCTTATAGGATTTACCGCCGTGTCAGAGGTGAAAAGCGAAAGCGCTCGGCTTATTGGCAGAGCACCCGTAATAAGCAAAATTAATGCGCCGATTGCCGTCAGAAGCGGGTAAAGCGGCTTCTTGGTTTTAGGGATAGTAAGCCCCTTGAATATGCTGAAAATCATAGCGACGCAAACGAAAAAAACATCCACTAAGCTTATGATCATAATACACACTCTCTCCCAAAGATAAATCTTCTGTCTGAAATTTAATTACAAAATTATCTAACTCAAATATTTTATCATTTTTCTTCCCGAAAAGCAATATAAATTCCAAAAAAAGTAGTAAAAAAGAGAGAATTATGACCTGACCATAATTCTCTCGTAATCTTTATACCGACGTGACGGCGTGTGCGCAATCACCGAGCTGTAAAGCTACCTCTTTTGCTTTTTCATAGCTGTCGAAGATGCCGAAAACAGAAGGGCCGCTTCCACTCATCATAGCGCCGATAGCACCGAGCTCAAGCATCTTTTCCTTTATTTCGCTCGCTTCGGGACAAAGAGGCAAAATAGCCTCTTCAAAGACGTTATACATATTTTCTGCTATCATTTTCTCGTCCTTGTTCTCTATTCCGAGCATAAGAGCCTCAAATCTTTGCTTTGTTTTTTCTCTCGGAGCCTTGAAATCCGAATACATCTCGTCGAGCTTTGCATACGCCATAGGGGTAGACACGTGCTCGTTTCCTATTGCGATAACAAAATTAAGCTTTTTTTCGAGGGAAATCTTTGAGAGCTTTTCGCCCTTGCCGGTGCAAAGCTGAGTTTTTCCCATTATGCAAAAGGGCACGTCCGAGCCGAGCGCTTCTCCCACGCGACAGAGTCTTTCAAGCGAAAGAGGGTTTCCCTTTATTCTGTTCAGTCCTTTCAATACCGCCGCCGCGTCACTGCTACCACCGGCAAGTCCTGCGGAAACGGGTATATGCTTATTTATTCCTATTTTCAAAGAAAATCTCTCGCCTATCGCGTCCATAAAAGCCTCTGCGGCGCGGTATGCCAGATTTTTTTCATTACAAGGCAGATAATACTTCCCTTTTATGAACATACTTATACGGTTTTCCGAGGAATGCGGAAAGATCTCCAAGGATACCACGTCGTGCAAGGTCACCGCATGCATTACAGAGCTTATCTCGTGAAAGCCGTTTGGAAGCTTCTCGGTGACGTCGAGAAAAAGATTTATTTTTGCGTTTGCATTCTCAATTCTTTTCATTTCTTACGTTCCGTTTTCTTAATTTTAAATACATTATACAACTTTTTATCTGCACTTTCAATTACTTTATAAATTTTTTGTATTTTTTTAATATTAACAAAATTCTGTTGAATTTTCGAAAAGAATATGATATATTATGATATATAATGTGAGTATTGTTTGTAATTTTCTTGAATTTCTAATATAAAACGGGAGACGCTATGTTTAAAATCGACAAGAACAAAAAGTATTTTACTATATCACTCTATGCGGCGGCGGTTATTGCTATTGCCACCCTCATAGTTCTTATAGGCGTAAATTTTTCTACGGTGAGAAATATCTGGAACAGCTTTACCGTAGTCCTTTCTCCTGTCGTCATCGGTCTCATTATCGCGTATATCTGTAATCCTATTATGCGCTTCTATGAGCAAAAGCTACTGAAATTCAAGACCGACAAAGCGATTTACGTAAAGCTTAAGAGAATTCTTGCTATCACCCTTGCATACACCTCTGTTTTGCTCGTCATCTCTCTTATGCTCTTCCTCACACTGCCTACGATACTTGAAAATTACGAGACTCTTATTCAGCAGATAACCGACTTTGCGGTAAAGGTAATAGGCAAGCTCGACGAAATGCTTAAATCCTTTAACGTCGAAAATATAGACCAGACCATATATTCGTATGCCGACAAGCTGATCGAATATATAGGAAATCAGATAGCAAACTGGTCGGGAAAGGTTCTTATAACCCTCGTAAAGCTGATTATCGGTTGTATCCTTTCCTTCTACATTCTTCTCTTCAAGGAATCCATCTCTGTTCATACAAAAAAGTATAGCGCGGCTATACTCCCTAAAAAGGTTTTTGCCTTTTCCTACAAGGTAATAAAGGAAGCGGACAACGCGTTTGGAAAGTACTTTATAGGAAGCGTTTTCGACTCCATTCTTATCGGCTTTATGACCTTCGTTATATGCTGGATACTTAAGATTCCTTACTACTCCGTTGTCAGCGTTATAGTATGTATTACAAACGTTATACCCTATTTCGGTCCGTTTATAGGCGCTATTCCGAGCTTTATAATCATCTTCATTTTCAGTCCTATAAAGGCTATCTGGTTTGTCGTAGTTATTCTGGTTTTACAGCTTGTAGACGGTAATATAATAGCCCCCCGTATTCTCGGAAACGCAGTCGGTCTCAGCTCTCTCTGGGTAATCACTGCCGTCACCGTAATGGGCGGTCTTTTCGGGCTTGTCGGTATGATTCTCGGTATTCCCCTCTTCTCTATAATCTTCACGATAGTCAAGGATATTGTAAACAATCGTTTACAAAAGAAGAATATGCCCACGAATCTTGACGCGTACGAAGGTGTTTTCGCCTTTTCCGAGGTGAAGAGCGCCGATGCTCCCAAAAAGGAGGAGGACGCTGAATGAAAAACGAATTCAACAAGAGATATCTGACCATTTCTGCGTATGCACTCGGCGTAATATTATTCTCTCTTGCCTTCTTCCTTTTATCCTCTAATATACTTCAGGTAATAGAGACGGTGAAGGGATTTTTGCACGAGATTCGCTCGGTAATTTACGGCATACTATTTTCACTTCTTTTCTTCCCGTTCATGAGAACGAATGAAGCTATATTCACCAAGTGGTTATGCAAGAAAAAGGACAGAAAGACACTCGTAAAAATACTTTCCATAGTGTCTTTATACCTTATCTTCTTTATAGTGGTAGCCTTGGTATTCACTATGATAATACCCCCTATGCTCAGCACTATAACAGAGCTCAGAGCTACGCTTATCACCTCTATTAACAGCACGAAAATATGGATAGAGTCGATAGCGGTAGACTTCCCCTTTGTATTGACTCTTTACGATAGCGTAGCCGAATTCCTTACCGAAGAGCTCTTCTCTTCGAGTGAAAGCTCGCTCATATCTCAGGTGCAGTCCTTAGGTAGCAAAATAATAAGCGAGATTTCAAGCCTTGTGATCGGTCTCATTATTTCGATTTACTTCTTGGCATCGAGAAAATATTTGAGCTCTATCATAGGAAAGGCGCTTGCCGCTATATTTACACCGCAAAGAGAACGCAAGATAGCGTATTTTATAAAGCGACTCTACACCGATTTCACCGAATTTCTTTCGGCAAGAATTCTTTCCTCGCTTTATATGAGCTCTATCACCTTCCTTGTATGCCGACTTTTCGGTATACCCTTCTATCCCTTGATATTCCTTATAATGCTGGTATTTAACATAGCGCCCGTATTCGGACCTATGATATCCGCGCTTCTGACAGTCGCGACGATATTTATCACGTCAAGACACCATACGCTCATTCTCATTCTCACTATATTGGGCACGCAGATATTCGAAAACCTTATTATCGAGCCTGCTATGCTTAAAAAGAAGCTCCGTCCTAACGTGGGTACTACAATAGCTATTTCGCTTTTATCCTATGCTATATTCGGCATTGCCGGCGTAATAGTTTCTATCCCCCTCTTCGCCACTCTCTCGGTAGAATTCCGTCAGCTCACAGCGAAGATACTCGCAAAAAAGAAGCTTCCGATAAGTGCAGATGAATACAAAGACTACGACCCGACTCTGATAGCATCCGAGGATGCAGACGAAATCGCAAAGAAGCAGTAGCGACAAAAGAAGGGCCTCTAAAGGCAAAAAAGAGAAAATAAAAAGAAAAAGCAGTAAAAAATCAAGAGGATAGGTACATTTTTTAGTCGCCTGTCCTCTTTTTTTACCAAAACTATTGACAAAATAGAAAGTAAATGCTATAATTCATAATTGGTTTGGACTGCAAAAGTCCGCTCCTTGTCACGTAAGTGACCGAAACGACCATAAGGAGGTGTAATAAAAATGGAGAAAAAGTTTAATTCTTATGAAACTTTGTTCGTAGTAGACGCAAGACTTTCTGAAGAAGAAATCAAGGCTACTGTCGAGAAGTTCACCACTCTCATTGCCGACAACGGTACTATCGAAGAGGTAAACGAGTGGGGTAAGCGCAGACTTGCATATCCTATCAATGATTTGACTGAGGGATATTTCGTTTGCGTTAATTTCAAGAGTGCGACTGATTTCCCTGCTGAGCTGAAGCGTATTTACGGTATTTCCGATAGCATTTTGCGCGCTATGGTAACCGTCGCTCCCGCGAAGAAGGCTGCTCCCGCCGTAGAGGCTGAAGAGAGCGCAGCAGCAGAAGAAGTTGCAGAATAATTCAGGAGGCACAAAAGATGGCAAGTTTTAACAAGGTTATTTTGATAGGCAATTTCGTTGCCGACCCCGAGTTGAAGCAGACTCCTACCGGCATTTCTGTTTGCCGCTTCAGATTGGCAGTACAGCGCCGTTACGTAAAGGATCAGGAGCAGACCGCTGACTTCATCGACGTAGTCGCTTGGAGACAGACCGCAGAATTTGTGTCAAGATACTTTAAGAAGGGTCGTCCGATTCTCGTTTGCGGTCAGCTGCAGTCGAGAAACTGGACAGACAAGGATGGCGGAAAGCGTTCCTCAGTAGAGGTTATCGCTGACGAGGTTTCCTTCGTAGAGTCCAAGGGTAATTCCCAGACAGGCGACGCGCCCGCACAGTATACTCCCGCAAATAACTACGGCACCCCTGCTTATTCCAGTGTTCCCGATACTAATTTCGAGGAAATCACCGCAGACGACGGCCTGCCGTTCTAACTTCGACGCAAGTCGCTCCCGACGTAAGACTCATACCGTCGGGTGAATAAGATTTTTGAGTCAGAAAGGTTTAGGATTTCAAAATGGATAGAAACGATACTCAGCGTTCCTTCCGTCCTAATATGCACAGAAAAAAGAAGGTTTGCGCTTTCTGTACCGATAAAGTTGACGTTATCGATTACAAGGATGTTCCGAGATTGAAGAAGTTCATCTCCGAGCGTGCGAAGATTCTTCCTCGCCGCGTTTCCGGAACCTGCGCAAAGCACCAGCGCGAGCTCACCACCGCTATCAAGCGCGCTCGTCAGGCTGCTCTTCTTCCCTACGTTAGCAACTGATAGGACGAAGAATAATGAAAAAGCAGAGAGGCAACTCTCTGCTTTCTTTTTTTACAAAACGAAAAGAAAAAGCGTACGGTGGGTTATCCGTACGCTTTTTTCTATATTTACGCCATCTTGTTGAGCTTAACAGTGAAGGCGCTCTTCTTATGTGCTGCGCAGTTCTTATGAATGATGCCACGGCAAACTGCCTGGTCGATCTTCTTAACTGCAGCCTTGTAAGCTGCCATAGCCGCTGTTTTATCTCCGCTCTCAAGTGCGATGTCATACTTCTTAATGAGAGTACGCATCTGAGTCTTGAAAATCTGGTTCTGAAGGCTCTTTGCTTTAATTACCTTAACACGCTTCTTTGCGGACTTGATATTAGCCATTTCTTTCCTCCTTAAAATTTTCATCTCTATCAAAGTCTCACCTGAGAGGGTGCGAAACTTCAACAGCGTCATACAGTTAAATATAATATCACATTTAATTCAAAATATCAAGTCTTTTTTGAACTTTTTTTCAATTTTTTTAATTTTTTTATTAATTTTTAGAAATTTTATGCGGTTTTTTTGATTTTCTTACTAAAATACTATTGACAAGTCGTATTTAATATGGTATACTTGTAAAGCATTTTGTTTTACAGCTATAGAGGTGCGTATGTTTGAGAAGAATATGAATATTCCCTACCTCTTGGATTTCTACGGTGAGGTCCTTTCAGAGCGAAGCAGAAATATACTCGAAATGTATTACGGCGACGACCTCTCTCTTTCCGAAATCGCGGAAAACGAGGGCATTTCCCGTCAAGGCATACGCCATATTATAAAAAAGGGCGAGGAGGAGCTTTTCTTCTTAGAAGAGCGCTTAGGCCTTGCCGCAGATTTTACAGATCTTACGAGCGCGGCAAACGAGCTTTTCGAAATCTCAAACGAGCTGAAAAGCGAAAAGGACGAAAAAATCAGGCTTCTTGCCGAAAAAGCAGAGGCTTGTGCCGAAAAGATCTTATCCAAAAAATAAAAAAGGAGGAACAAGCCTTTGTTCCAGAGCCTTACAGATAAGCTTTCAAACGCTTTTAAAAAATTTAAAAACAAGGGTAAGCTTACCGAGTCGGAAGTACGCGAGGGTATGCGCGAGGTCAAGCTCGCTTTGCTCGAAGCCGACGTAAACTTCAAGGTGGTGCGCGAATTTGTCAAGGCCGTCACCGAAAGAGCGGTAGGTAGCGAGGTGTTAGAGAGTCTACTCCCTGCACAGCAAATAATAAAGATAGTAAACGAAGAGCTTATAAACCTTATGGGCGGTGAGACGCCGAAGCTCGAAATTTCCTCAAAGCCCCCGACGGTCGTGATGATGGTCGGTCTTCAGGGCGCAGGTAAGACCACTCATAGCGCAAAGATCGCGGGTATGTATAAGAAAAAGGGCAAGAGCCCTCTGCTTGTCGCGTGTGACGTATACCGTCCTGCGGCTATCAAGCAGCTTGAAATCGTGGGTGAACAGTTAGAGATCCCCGTATTTTCTATGGGAAGCGGTATTTCCCCTGTCGAAATTGCGAAGGCGGGCGTAGAGCACGCGCGCAAAAACGGCTACGATATGGTCTTTTTAGACACCGCAGGACGACTTCACATAGACGAAGAGCTGATGGGCGAGCTTGAAAGCATAAAGACGTCGGTCTCTCCATCGGAAATTCTCCTTGTAGTAGACGCTATGACAGGACAGGACGCAGTAAACGTAGCGCAGTCTTTCAATGAAAAGCTTGATATTACGGGCGTGGTTCTCAGCAAGATGGACGGCGACACCCGAGGCGGTGCGGCACTTTCCGTCAAGTATATCACAGGCAAGCCTATTAAGTTTATAGGAACGGGCGAAAAGCTCGACACCATAGAGATCTTCCACCCTGACAGAATGGCATCGCGTATTCTCGGAATGGGCGACGTTCTTTCTCTCATTGAAAAGGCAGAGGAAAACTACGACAAAAAGGTAGCTCTCGAGCTCGAAAAGAAGATGCGCGACGCGACCTTCACACTCGACGACTTTCTCGACCAGTTCAAGCAGATAAAGAAGATGGGCAACTTTGAACAGCTTATTTCCATGCTCCCCGGTGTAAAGGCGGGCTCTCTTAAGGATATGAGCGTAGACGAAAAGCAATTAGCGAGAACCGAGGCTATCATTCTTTCTATGACAAAGCAGGAAAGAGCGAAGCCCGACATAATAAACGGCTCACGCAGAAAGCGTATTGCTAAGGGAAGCGGATGTACCGTCGAGGACGTAAACCGTCTTTTAAAGCAATTTGAGCAGATGAAGAAGATGATGAAGCAATTATCTTCGCCGAAGATGCGAGGTATGTTCGGCAATCCCAGAATGAAAATTCCGTTTTAAATCGGATTTTTATAAATAAATTATATTATATATTTTTCGGAGGAAAAAACAATGGCAGTAAAAATCAGACTTAGAAGAATGGGCGCAAAGAAGGCTCCCTTCTACCGTGTAGTTGTAGCAGACGGCAGATACCCCAGAGATGGTAGATTCATCGAGGAGATCGGCTACTACAACCCCCTTACCGATCCCGCTGAAATCAAGATCGATGCAGACAAGGCAAGCGCATGGCTTGCAAAAGGCGCTCAGCCCACTGACACTGTAAAAGCGCTTTTCAAGAAAAGCGACATCATTAAGTAATCTTTCTTTGTATACTTATAATTACAAAGGAGATTAATAATGGATTTGAAGGCTATTCTCACCGACATAGCGCGCGCAATAGTCGACACGCCCGAGGCAGTTACCGTAGAAGAAACCGTAGACGGCGATAAGGTAACTCTCGTTCTCTCGGTTTCCGAGGACGACACGGGAATGGTCATCGGACGTCACGGCAAGATTGCGAAGGCTATCCGCGCGGTTATGAAGGCTGCGGCTAATAATTGCGGAAAGCACGTTACCGTAGAAATCAAATAAGAAAAACGAGGTCAAACGACCTCGTTTTTCTTTTATAAAAAAATTTCGGGCGCATTTTCTGCGCCCGTAAAATACCGTGCAAAACCGACAAGCAAAATTAAAGCTCTGCTGCTTCTGCTTCGTCAAGGATTTCTTCAGCTTCTTCAATAACTTCGTCCTCTTCGCAAGCTCTGTACTTCTCCCAAAGCATAAGAGCTGCAATTACGGCACCTGCAAGTACTGCCAAAAAGCCGATTGCTGCAAAAAACTTAGACATCGAATTATCTCCTTTTCGTATTTTGTACTGTAAATATTATACTACGTTTTTATGAAAAAATCAAGAATATTTTATATTTTTTATATTATTTTATTGACAAAGCTTTTTCTTCGTGCTAAAATACAAAGGAACCGCACAGAATCAAATATCAGGGGTGCTATGCCATAGGCTACGCTGAGACGGAAGATTCCGAACCCTTTAACCTGATACGGATAATGCCGTCGTAGGGAGATTTTCATTACCTTTCATACGCTATGATAATGATGATTGTAACCGCACGGATTTGAGTCCGTGCGGTATTTTATTTCAGGAGGAAAAAATGAAAAAAATCATTTTAACTATCACAGAGTGTGCGGTGCTACTCGCTTTATCGGTCGCACTCAGCTTTATTAAGCTTTGGGAAATGCCACTTGGCGGGTCTGTAACGCTTGTGAGTATGCTCCCTATCTTCCTCGTTTCTATAAAATTCGGGGTAGTAAAAGGTCTTGGCACGGCATTTGTATATTCACTCTTTCAGCTTTTACAGGCGGTAATGCAGGGGGATGTTTTCATATATTGCGAGACTTGGGTAATACTGCTTATATGCGTACTTTTCGATTATCTGCTCCCCTTCACCGCACTTGGTATTGCAGGTATATTCAAGAACTTCCATCTCGTCAGGGCAAAGAAGAACGGCGAGGTGAAAGAAATACGCGACTTCGGTCTCAATCTTGGTATTTCTTTTGCCATTTTTCTCAGATTTATATGTCATTTTGTGACAGGTGTGTTCATTTGGGGACAGTGGGCGCCTGAGGGAATGGGCAAATTCGGATATTCGCTTCTCTATAACGGCGGATATCTCGGCATAGAGCTTATTCTCACGGTTATTGTCAGTGTACTATTACTGTCAAGAAAAGAAATGAGAAAAATTTTAGCTCTTAAAAAGGTAAACGTCACCCTTAACTGATTTATATCTTGACAATTCTATAAAAAAAGCGTATAATTAACAAGCGACTAAGCGGCGCAATCGCGTAATATGTTGCCGAAAGGTATTATTATGAGGAAAGTCCGGGCTTCGCAGAGCAGGATAACGGATAACGTCCGCCGAGGGTGACCTCAGGGAAAGTGCAACAGAAATAAACCGCCACTTTTTGTGGTAAGGATGGAAAGGCGAGGTAAGAGCTCACCGGCATTGTAGGTAACTACGTGCAAATGTAAACCCTATCCGAAGCAACACCTTTCATTTGGCTTTTATGCCCAGTTGCTCGCTGTTTTTGAATGGTGGCAGGAGTTTTTGCTCCAAGCCGTACGGTAACGTGCGGCGAAGATAGATGATTGCGGCTCACTTTTAGTGTTCACAGAACCCGGCTTATATACTTACGTCGTCAAAGGACCTCTTATGAGGTCCTTTGTTTTTTTCTCTATATTG
>JAZOOB010000047.1:0-5520 GCA_045654845.1 Eubacteriales bacterium
TTTTCCCGCCCTTCTAACGATAGAAAGGATACACACCCTAAGACTTCCGAGTATTATGTCGAAGGTGGGCGATCTTGAAATACTTGACGCCTCCTCACTTAAAGCAGATATAGAAAAATGTGGGCTTTCAGGCTCTCGCACAAGAGTCATAAAAACCTTTGAAAACGAGTCCGGAAAAAGAAAATGCAAATTTGTGAAAAAGGAAGAGCTACAAAACGTAATTTCTCTGTCGCTAAACAAGGATAGAGAAAGAATAACCTCGGATTTTACATCCGACAAAACGCTAACTAAAGTTTGCATTGTGGGGGATTCTCCGCGTGAATTCGCAGAGACGATTAGTGACGACGTAATGGAGCTTCCTTTAACCGACGCGAATGATATTGCAAATAAAATTATTGAATTAAAGCCAAATGCGGTGCTTTTCGGAAGCGATTCGCTATCCAAAAGGATATCCGCCGAGGTATGCGCTAAGCTCGGTTTGGGACTATGCGCCGACTGCACTATGCTCGAAACCGACGGAAACTTACTTTATATGTATCGCCCTGCACTTTCAGGCAGCGTTATTGCAAAAATAGAAAGCCTTTCGTCACCCGCAGTGGCCACGGTGAGAACCTCGCAGGACACTTCCGATATAGTAATATGCGCAGGCTACGGCGCAAAGGACTGTATTGGCAGCTTACAAGCATTTGCCGAAAAAACAGGTGCTACAATGGCGGCGACAAGAAAGGCGGTAGACAATGATCTTTTGCCGTACAGCTTTCAGGTAGGTCTTACGGGAAAAAGCATAAGTCCTCTCGTATACGTAGCGGTCGGTGTCAGTGGCGCTGTCCACCATATTGCAGGCATGCAGAGCTCTGGCGTGGTTATCGCGGTAAATCCCGATAGGAACGCTCCGATTTTCGATTATTCCGACTACGGAATTATCTGTTCCGCGGAGGAGCTTTCGTCAATTCTTTAAATAAAAAAGCGCCTTGAAAGGCGCTTTTTTATTGACTTTACTCTCTTTGTGTGCTAAAATTCAAGCAAGACGTATTCAATTTCAAAAAGCGAGCGAGGATATAATTATGATTTATTCTTTACCCGATATAGGAAAAGAGGCTATACCGCTTCCCCATTTTCCGACAAAGCATCAGGCATTCATTTTTCGCGCCTACGAATATTTTGACGCAAAGAAAATAGCGGATATTATAGGCACGACAAAGGAAATAGTCGAAAAAGAAGCCGAGGCTATGGGACTGCCGAGCTACGACAAAAAGGACGTATGGCAGAAAAAGGGCTATATTACGATCATTCGCAGAATGTGGCATATTCTCCCCTACGGGCAACTGATGGATTTGCTTGAAATCAGCGAAGAAGACCTCGCCGTAATGATGCGTGAGGAGGACTTTCTCGACTTCAAGCTCGGAAAAAAGCCGATATGCGAGCCCGTTATTTACAGAGAACTCACCGAAGAGGAAAAGAAAAAGACACAAGAAATAAGAAAAATAATGAAGTCCTTGGATTTTTCGGGCGTTTCCCCCTTCGACTTCAAGTATAGCGTGCCCGAAATTCATTTTGAGGGAAAAGAACGCTTTGGCACACGAATAATATACGCGTTTTCGAGCCTTTATCTGCACGCCTTCGACGTGCCGAGTGAGGATTTTCTCCCCGACGAGCAATTAGAGGCTTACCGCGCACTCGGAATAAACGGAATCTGGACGCAGGGCGTACTTTCTCTGCTCTCGGAATTCCCCTTTGCGCCCGAAATTTCGGCAGGCTACGAAAAGCGCATAGAAAGAATGAAAGAACTGACCGAAAGGCTCAATAAATACGGAATTAAATTGTATCTTTACATAAACGAGCCGAGAGCTATGCCACTCGCCTTTTTTGACGCGTACCCGCACTTGAAAGGACACGTGCAGGGAGACAAGGCTTCACTCTGCACCTCTACCGACGAGGTAAAGAATTATTTACAAAGCTCTATTGAATCTATTTGCAGAGCCGTACCTAAGATCGGTGGATTTTTCACCATAACGCGCTCGGAAAATCAGACGAACTGCTATTCTCATTCGGGTGACCTCGGCATAGAGTGTACCTGTCCTCGTTGCAAGGAAAGAACGGCGGGCGAGGTTATTTCCGAAACGATAAACTGTATAGCCGAAGGAGCGCACAAGGTAAACCCCGATATTAAGGTCTTTGCTTGGAGCTGGATGTGGCGCGATCTGAACAAGGATATTATCCCCCGTCTTTCGCGTGACGTGATTATGATGTCGCAGAGCGAGCTTCATATACCCTTTAAATTTGGTGAAACTACGGGTATCGTCAGAGATTACTCTATGAGTATAATAGGGCCTGGTGAGTGTGCTAAAAACGAGTGGAAAATAGCAAAAGAGCGTGGCTTACAGCTCGCGTCAAAGGTGCAGATCAATACCACTTGGGAAGCATCAACAGTGCCTGCACTTCCCCTCTCACCATCAATAGACGAGCATATCCGTCGCTTACGCGACGAGGGTGTTTCTCACCTTCTTCTCAGCTGGACTCTCGGTGGCTATCCCTGTAAAAACATCGCCGTTGCGGCAAAATATTTCTTCGAGCATTGTGATTTTTCCGACGAAGGCTCGTCCACCTATGAAGCTGAAAAACAATTTGTCGAGGCTTTCAAGGAATTTCCGTTTGAGATTCGCGTGCTTTATAACGGACCGCAGAATGCAGGCCCTTCTACCCTTCTTTTTGAAGAGCCGACGGGCTATCGCTCGACTATGACCTGCTTCGCGTACGATGCGCTCGACGAGTGGTGCGGAATATATCCTGCCGACACCTTTGAAAATCAGTTCGCTTTGCTATGCGAAAAGTGGGAAAAGGGACTCGAGCTCTTACCCGAAGGTGAAGAAAACGAGACCGTCATTATGGCACACGCGGCATACTGTCTTTTCAAAGCTTCATTAAATCAGATAAGATTTGTCCGCGCTCGCGACGATAAGCGCTACAATGATGCTGTCGCGATAGCGAAGGACGAGCTTGCAATATCCGAAAAGATGCTTTCTCTTATGAACAAAAATGCTTCTATCGGCTACGAAGCGGCAAACCATTATTATTTCTCTCGCGGACAAATGGCAGAGAAAATTCTTAACTGTCACTACGTAATAGATGCTTTTAAGAAAAAGGCGGAGAACAAGTAAAAGAAAAGGCCTCATCGACGATTTTTCTGTCGGTGGGGCTGTTTTTTTCGGTTTACATTAACTAAAAAACCGTTGAGTATTGACTTTTTTTAAAGGATTAAGTATAATGTTTTCATAGGCAATCTTTTTTTGCTGCAAATATTTTTTACATTATTTGGTGGAAAACATGAAAAAAAGCTTGTTACTACTGTTAATTGTTTTTTCAACCTTGATATTTGTGGGTTGTAGCAATACAAATGAAGCCCAATTTGAAGATGGTCAAAAGGCTGAAATCAACAACAAAACCGACAACTTGAATGAAGAACATGAAGGGGGATTTTCCATGAAAATTCATTTTTTGGGCACTTGCTCGGGTACTGAGCCTCTGCCGAACAGACATCACTGCTCTCTTATTATGGAATGTAACGGTATAAACTACTGGTTTGACGCGGGGGAAAACTGCGCGTTTGCTTCCCACAATTCGCCCGTTATAAATCCGAGAAACACGAAGGCTATCTTCATTTCTCACCCTCATATCGACCATATAGGCGGGCTTGCAAACCTTATACACGCGCTCGACAAGACGGGATACGTAAGAGAACAGTATCTGACGAATAACGATACTAATCTCGACCTGTACTTGCCCGATATGAATATATGGGAAGGACTTAAATATTTTATCCAGACAAGCACCCATTCCCCCTATTCGCTCAAATTGCACGAGCACGAGATTACCGACGGCGAGATATTCCGTGACGAAAACGTAGTAATTACCGCTATGCATAACAGACACGTCGAAAGAAGCGGTGAAAACGGCTGGCACTCATATTCCTTCTGCCTTGTGTACGACGGAATGAAGGTTATTTTCTCGGGTGACGTTTCCGAGCCTGCCGAGCTTGATGCGCTCATAGGTGACGGCTGTGATATTCTGATTATGGAAACAGGACACCACAAGGTCGCCGACGTGTGCGAGTACGCGAAGAGCCGTAACGTAAAGAATCTGCGCTTCACTCATCACGGCAGAGAGATACTCAACAAGTATGAGGAATGTGTAGAATTCGTCACCAACTTTGCAAAGGAAAACGATATGTCCATAATAATTTGTAACGATGGAATGTCGGAAGAGTTTAATAAGTAATCCATATTTTGAGGTCGGTATGAAATCCCTACCTCATTTTTTATTTTTTTGCACGAAAAGTGGCTTTTTATCTGCTTTTTTATTGACTTTCATTTTTGTATAGGGTAAAATATTATTGTATGAAAATATACAAGCTTTTGTACTATGAAAAGGAGAAACAGTATGAAACGAGCTGTAGCTATTGATGAATTTTTTTCCGACCAGCCAGAGCTTTCCTTTATTAAGGACCTGACAAAGCCCTATCACGAATTACCTGTCGCGCCCTTTGGCAAGCGAGAGATAGAAAAGGACGAAATATCGGTAGACGGTCTTTATTTAGTCAAAGAATTCCCCGATGAAAACAAACTTCTCGACACGGCATATGCGGATTTCGAATATTTCACCGACCTTTATAAAATAGGCGGTAAGAAATTCCCCGTTATAACGAAAAAGGTGGAAACCTCTGTTTTCGAGGAATACTATCTCGAAATTGCCGAAAATGAAATTGTAATTTCGGCAAATGATACCGAAGGTATAAGACGCGGTATCTATCTTTTAGAGGACGAGATAAAGGCGAGCGAAGCTCCCTTCCTTAAAACCGACAAAATACATAAAATCCCCCGCATAAGAAAAAGAATTACGAGAGGCTTCTTCTCACCGACCAACCGCCCCCCGAAAAACGGCGACGAGCTCTCCGACGATATTGATTACTATCCCGAAGAATACTTAAACCGTTTGGCGCACGACGGCACGAACGGTCTTTGGATATACACGAAGTTTTTCGACATTATCCCCTCGGCAATTATTCCCGAATACGGTCAGGGCTACGAAAAAAGAATAGAGAAATTGAACCGCGTATGCGAGCGCTGTGAAAAATACGGTATCGGCGTATATGTATTCGCTATCGAGCCCGCACTTCCCCCCGTCGCTATCCGCGATAAGTATAAGGATATAATAGGCGGTGGCACTAATGAGTTCAACACCTCGTTCTGTACTCACACAGAACGCGGACGCGCATTCTGTATCGAAGCGACGAAGAAGCTCTGCGAGCTTGTACCGAAGCTGACGGGCTTTATGTCGATAACAGCGGGTGAGCGTCCTACCTCCTGCGGAGGAAACAGAGTGGTAAGCTCCTGTCCTTACTGCGGACATAAGACTATCGGTCAGTCGCTCGGTCATACCCTCGACTGCTTAAAGGAAGGTCTACGCCAGAGCGGACGCGACGTAGAGTTCATAAGCTGGACCTACGGACACAGAGGCTGGGCA
>JAZOOB010000048.1:0-3231 GCA_045654845.1 Eubacteriales bacterium
CGTTCTGTCCCGTTTCGACCACCCAAAGAGAAGCCTTATAAAATGCAAAAAAGCACTATCCGAAGATAATGCTTCTTTGTGGTACGTGAAATGTCGCGCGTTAAGAAAAGGCTCTAAACGAGCCTTTTTAGCGCGAAGAACGAAATGCTGTGCTTTCGTTCTGTCCCGTTTCGACCACCCAAAGAGAAGCCTTATAAAATGCAAAAAAGCACTATCCGAAGATAATGCTTCTTTGTGGTGCGAGAAACGGGACTTGAACCCGTACGGATAAACCACACGCCCCTCAAACGTGCGCGTCTGCCAGTTCCGCCACTCTCGCAAGAACGTTACCATTATACAACAAACTTCTCGGTTTGTCAAGCCTTTTTTTAAAAATATTTTATTATTTTTTATT
Source organism: Eubacteriales bacterium (assembly GCA_045654845.1). Taxonomy (GTDB): domain Bacteria; phylum Bacillota; class Clostridia; order Oscillospirales; family CAG-272; genus UBA1740. Next base: position 395 of record JAZOOB010000048.1, read on the forward strand.
ATTATTTAAAAGCAGGTACAGCGTCGCCAAAATATGCTTTAATATACTTCTTAAGTAGCCTTTCTTCCGAGAAGGGTTGCTTTTCGTTTCCTACAAGTTGGTAGTCCTCGTGACCTTTTCCTGCCAAGAGAATTATGTCTCCCGCTTCGGAATTTCTGACGGCGTATTCTATCGCTTCTTCTCTATCACTGATACGGACCGCCTTTGCTTTATTCTCTCCAAAGGACTGATAGATTTCGTCTATAATCTTTTCGGGGGGCTCGTTTGCAGGGTTGTCCGAGGTGATTATACACAGGTCGGCAAGCTCTGATGCAACGGCGCCAAGCTCTTCTCTGCGGTCAAAGCTACGCTCACCGACAGAGCCAAAAAGGCAGACGAGGCGCTTCGGACAATAAGTACGAAGAAGGCGCAGAATGCTTGAAAGGCTATATCCGTTATGAGCATAGTCGATAACGAAGCTACGGTCGAAAAGATACTCGCTCTTCAACACCTGACATCTTCCGTCTACCGATATTTTTGCCATAGCGTCACAAAGCGCTCTTACCATAGCGCTATCGTCTTTATATTCAAGATTAGTTTTTCTTTCCTTTATAAGAGAAGAACAGATAGCAACGGCGCAAAGCGCATTTTCTACGTTAAAGTCACCTGCCATATAAAGAGAGGCGTCATAGCTTTTTTCATATGCAGAAAGCGTAAAATCGACACCGAGCGCGCCGTCACGTCTAAACGAGCGCATATTTTCGGCATAGAAATCTGCTTCGCCCATAGCTGAAAAGCTATAAAAACGCTCGGCAGAAGCATTCTTTCTCATATATTCCGATGCCGTATCGTAGGGATTGTATATCATCGTTTTACAACCGAAATCGGAAAACAGCTTCGCCTTACAGTCGCGGTAATTCTCAAAGGTATCGTGCTCGCCTACACCTACGTGATCGTGCGCGAGGTTTGTAAAAGCGCAGATGTCGAAGGTGAGCCCTTCTATTCTATGCATAAGCACGGCTTGTGAGGACACCTCCATTATAACCGTCTTAACACCTTGGTCTGCCATAGAGCGAAAGGTGGAATTAAGGGTATAGCTATCGGGGGTAGTGTTCAAGGTGGAATAGCGTCTTCCAAGATATTCAATTCCGTTTGACCCTATATAACCGACCTTTTCACCAAGAGAGGCAAGCATACGGGCAGAAAGCAGAGCACTCGTGGTCTTTCCCTTCGTGCCTGTGATACCGACGAGAGTGAGCTCGTCTGCGGGGTGAGAAAAGAATGCACTTGACATATGCGCAAGCGCGATTTTTGTATTTTTTGAAAGATAGACAGCTGCGTCGGCAGGCAATTCGACCTCATTTTCAACGACGAAAAGACGGCATCCGTTTTTATACGCGCCGTCTATATATTTGTGTCCGTCGGTCCTAGCACCTCGAAGACATACAAATACCGTGCCAGATTTCGCCTTCTGCGAATTGTAGACTATATCAGTCACCTGACAGTCGTCAGCACAAGGCACAAGAGCTATTAAGTCGGTATCCTTTATTATCTGTCGAAACAACATTTTGCCGTCTTTCCTTTTTCTTTTTAAAGACTTTTTATCTCATCTTTTTACAATAGGTAGAATACTTTTTAAACTGTCTGCGCATATTTTCAAAAACGAAAACAGAGCGCAAGGGATTTAAGCGCAGGTCGTAGCCGAACAAAAATGGCATAGCTTCCTTCCCCTCACGGCAAAGCGCTTTACATCTCTCTACCACTTCTTCGTCCTCGGTATAAGAAAATACTATCTTTTTCGGCACACTATGCCAGAAAAACTCGTTTTCCTGCTCTATATAGGGCATATCTTCGCAAAGCACTCTATCGTCTACGACGAGCTTGGCAATATTTATACCTGATGCTGTAATATAGTGATTACTTCTTCCCTGTCTTAAATTTATTTCAAAGACCTTGAAAAGACCGTCACGGCTATCGTATTTTATATCAAAGTTAGCAAAGCCCGTATAGCCTACGTCCTTTAGCATCGCCTTTATCTTTTCGCATATTTGGGGGGCTTTTTCGGTTATTATAGCCGCGTGATTTCCTCTTCCCTTCGGGGTATGCTCTTCGAGAAGTACGTGGCCAAGGCAGAGCATTTTCTGCTCCTTATTTCTATCCGAATAGATAGTGAGCACTCGCATATTCGAGTCACCACCCGGGATAGTATCCTGCAAGATTATTCTCTCGCTATATCCCGACGCGTAGACGTCGGAAATTATCTTCGCCGTCTGCTCCGCATTTTCCGAAAAATACACCTTCTGCATATTTGCAAAGGGGTGACGCCAATATTCGATACTGCTCGACGGCTTTACAACTATGGGGTAAGAAAAGCCGAGATTTTCTTCAGAATATGCCTCTTTTCCTTCGGCAGAAGAAACAACGAAGGTCTTGGGATAGGGGATTCCATACTCTTCGCAGAGCTCGTAGAAATCCGCCTTGTCGACAAGGCGCTTTTTCAATTTTGTGTCGATATACGGTATAATATACTTATCCTCTAAGCGCGCCTTATTGTCGATTATAAACTCGGCATACTCGTCGGTACAGCCAAGAAGTATAAGAATCTTATCCTCGTTTTGCTCTGCAAAATCGCGAAGCGCTTTTATGCATATTTCGGGATTTTCAAGGTTGGGGGTAGGATAGAACTTCACTATTTTAGAGTGGGCTGTCGCGCCTATCGAATACTTACCGAATGCGTGCGAAACTACACCGTATTCCTCAAAAAAGGCACGCGCGACACTGTAACAGTTGAGGTCTCCGCCAAGAAGTACGGGCACGAGGTCATTTTTCAAATTTATCATTTTGCTTTTATCCTTATT
>JAZOOB010000049.1:0-5079 GCA_045654845.1 Eubacteriales bacterium
TGACTTGTAATGAAAAAATAAGTATAATATTAACGATATAATTTTACTTGTGAAGTGGGCATTTTACGTTTAATTGCCCTATAATAAATGGCAAACGGGTACGACTATGTTGACTAAAGAAATGCTTAGGGACGCTCTGTCTAATTTTGGTATAGAAAAGGACTCGATGCTTATCGTCCATTCATCCTTGAAGGCATTGGGCAAAATTGACGGTGGGGCTGAAACGGTCATTTCGGCACTTGAGGAAACCAATGGAGATAACAGCCCTGTCTGTCGCAAAATCAACGAGGTATTTCATCTACAATAAGAAATTTACAAGTTTATAAAATCAAAAAGCCACTTCGGTGGCTTTTTTTATACCTCAAAAAATCAATTTCCACATATTGACTAATAAGTCAATGTTTGATATAATATACCCATAATAATTTTTAGGAGTGTGCTTATGGCTAAAAGTATTAAGGATATACTCAACTTAATTAAAGAAAACGATATTAAGATGGTGGATTTCAAGATGGTAGACATAAACGGTCAGTACCGTCACGTTACCATCCCCACAGAGAATTTTTCTGAGGACACTATGAAGAGCGGTATAGGATTTGACGCCTCTAACTATGGCTATGCAGTAGTAGAAAAGAGCGACATGGTATTTATTCCCGACCCCGACACCGCGGTAATAGACCCCTTCTGTGAGATAAAGACGCTCTCGATGACGGGTAATGCTATGGTAATAGCAAACCCCGAAAACCGTCCTCTCGCACAGTACCCCAGAAACATCGTGCTTGCGGCAGAAAAATATATGCAGGATTCGGGTGTGGCTGATACTATGCTTATCCTCCCCGAATTTGAATTTTATCTCTTCGACGAGGTAGCTTGGGACGTTTCGCCCAACAGTATCGGTGTTTCGCTCGACACGAAGCAGTCCTACTGGAACAGCGCATACGAGGGCAAGGGCTGTGTAGTACCGAAGCAGAAGGCATATCATATAGCGAAGCCCTTCGACCAAGGCTATGAATGCAGAAGCGAAATGTGTCTGCATATGAAGGACGCGGGAATCGAAATAAACTATCATCACCCCGAGGTTGCGGCGTCGGGACAGTTTGAAATAGAGCCTCAGCTCGGCAAGATGTCCACGATGGCAGACGCGACGATGATGATAAAATACATAATTCACAACACGGCATTAAAGCACGGAAAGACAGCCACCTTTATGCCGAAGCCCATATACGGCGAGGCAGGAAGCGGAATGCACGTTCATATGCTTCTTTTAAAGGACGGCAAGCCTGTATTCTCAGATGATAACGGATATGCTAATTTGAGCAAAGAGGCTCACTACTTTATGGGTGGTCTTCTCAAGCATATTGCATCTCTCTGCGCTATCACAAACCCGAGTACAAACTCCTTCAAGCGCTTGGTACCCGGATTTGAAGCGCCTGTCACCGTCGGCTATGCTACCTCAAACCGTAGCGCCGTAATCCGTATACCCGCTTATGCGAAAGCTCCCGAAAAGCGTCGCTTCGAGCTTCGCAACCCCGACGCGACCTGTAACCCCTATTTCTGCTATGCGGCTATTCTTATGGCAGGTCTTGACGGAATTGAAAACAAGATAGATCCTCACGAAAACGGCTGGGGCCCCTACGACGTAAACCTCTACCATTTAAGCGACGAGGAAAAGGCGAAGCTCCGTCATCTTCCTACCTCTCTTGACGAGGCTCTAAACGCACTTGAAGCAGACCACGATTATCTGACCAAGGGTGGCGTTTTCCCCATCGAGCTTATAAATAACTTTATAAAGGCGAAGCGCGAGGAATGCAGAGAGCTCTCTAAGATCCCCCACCCTGCAGAATTCGACAAATACTATAATCTTTAATAAAAAATCAAGCCCGCAGGTGTATCGGTCTGGGGGCTTGAATTTTTTGCTATTTACAAAATTGAAAACAAGTGGTATAATCATCTTGGAAGTCGAAAACCGCAAAGGAAGTCGGAAAAATGCTAAACAACCTCAAAAATCTTACTTGGGGCACATTTTCTCTCGCGCATACGATCAGCCTCGCTTTAGGCGCTTGTATTATCGCTTCTCTTTATTTTGTATTAAGAGGCAAGAGCGACAAGACGCAGACCGCCGTTTTGGGCATTCTTTCATTCTCGGGCATCGCGGCTATTATCTTTAATCTCGTCGCGTGGGGCTCTCCTATCGAGTATCTACCCTTTCACCTCTGCTCGATTAATGCCCTTATTCTCCCCTTCGCAGTTTTCACAAAGAATCAGGTCGTAAAAAACATACCGCTTTTATGGTCTTTTGGTGCTTTGTGTGCGATAGTACTGAATCACGCGCAAGGACATTTTAAGCTTTACAGCTGGACCTTCTTTTTCTACTTCTTCCCTCACCTTTTAGAGTTCGGAATTCCGCTATTGCTCCTGCTTTTAAAGAGGGTAAAATTAGGCTTTAAATATATTGTATCGACTATTGTAGTCACCTTTGCCTCATACACGTTGATTCACTTAATAAACGTGTTACTGAACAACTACGTAATAAAAAACAATCTCCTTGACGCAAACGGAAATCTCATATTCTTAAATTATATGTATAGCGTAAAGCCGCCCGTAAATCCCGCGCTCGAGCTGTTTTACAAGCTTATCCCCGCGCCTTTTTGGTATATGTTTGCATCAATTCCCTTAATCGTTATTTATCTTTTGATCATAAATCTACCGATTCTTTTAAAGAGCAAGAAAAAGATAAAAGCGATATAATACATAAAAAGGCGATTGCATTACTGCAATCGCTTTTTCTGTCAAGGGCTTATGCCCTTTCATTTAAGATTCTTAGGCTTTCTGATCTTGTTGAGCTTCTTGTTCATCTTAAGAAGCTCTTCCTTTGTAAAGGAAATATTCATCATGCCCATCATGGATGTAAGGCGAAGTACGGTAAAGCCGCCCATCATCTGCATAAGTCCGCCGTCGGCCTTCAAGTCAACGTCGAAGCCGCCCGACTTCTTGCCTTCCTTCTTGTCCTTCTTGTTTTCGTCCATCTTTTTCTTGAGCTTCAAGCCCATGCCGATGAACCAGAGCTTTCCTCTCTTCGACTGCATAATGTCTGCAATCTTATCGTTTAAGGAATAGCGTCCTTCGGGAGCACTTACGTCAAACCAGTTGAGGACTGCGCCCTTTTCTACGAGCACGTAGTCCATATTCATCTCGTCTACCTTACGGATGATACCCTCGTCAGAAAGGTCGCCAGCTCTCGCAACTATCTTGCTCTCGCCTACGTTCTTCACTTCAAAGTAGAAGAAATGGTCGGGAGCCGTCTTTTTGCCGACACTCTCTCCGTTTACGAAAAGCTCAACCTCTTCCTGATTGGAATATACTGTAACCTTGGTAACGTCCTCTACTCTATCGATATATCTCTTTCCACAGAGATGTACGAAGGGCTCGTCGGAAAGCCATGCCTTATAAGCGTAGAAGGCGTCCTTTTTATACTTACGGTCGAAGGTAACGAGTCCCTTATGGTTCTGTCCGTTTTCTCCGCCCTCTGCTCTCGCGTCTGCACCGAAGTCAAACATATTCCATACGTGAGTCGCCCAGAGATATTTTCTCGAGAAGAGCTGCTTTATAAGCTCCTCGTGATAGTATGCCTGATATTCCTCGGTATAGTCACCCTGCTTCGGAGTGCTTGTATGCCAATTAAGAGCCTCGCAGCCGTACTCGGAACAGCCTATCGGGATATTGGGATGTGTTTCGTGGAATTTATCGAACCAAGGTCCGTTCATAGAGGTATCGCCACCGTACCAGCCGAAATAGTGGTTATAGGAAACCACGTCGGGAATGAGAAGGTAGGGGTCATCCATCTTACACATAGAAACTGCCGCGATGGTAGTAAGACGGGTCTTATCCATATCGTGAACGAGGTCGTTCAAGATACGGTGGTTTTCGAGAAGGTCCTCGTCAGAGCCTGCGATAGATATCTCGTTTGAAAGTCCCCATACTACGATAGAGGGGTGGTTATAGTTCTGAGAAACCAATTCCTTCATCTGCGAGATAGTGTTCTCTCTGCCCGTAGGCATATGTCTCGAGATGTAGGGGATTTCTGCCCAGATTACAAGACCTCTTTCATCACAAAGGTCGTAGAAGAACTGGTCGTGCTGATAGTGAGCAAGGCGGATAGTAGTAGCTCCTACCTCGCAAATGAGGTCCATATCCTCTATATGATGCTCGGGCAAAAGCGCGTTTCCCACGCCCCATCTGTCCTGATGGCGCGAAACACCGCGAAGGGGATATTCCTCGCCATTCAATATAAAGCCTCTTTCGGGGTTTATTTCAAAGCTACGGCAACCGAAGCGATTACATACGTTATCTATTATCTCGTCGCCCTCTTTTATCTCTACCTCACAGCAATAGAGGTAGGGGTCCTTGCGACCGTGCCACAAATGAGCGTTCTCGATAACGAAGTTCGCCTTCTCTTCTCTCGTCTCTATGCTCTGAAGGGCGTTTTCGTCCTTATCGTAGATAGTATATACGAGGGTCTGATTTTCCTTCAGATTCTTTACGTAAGCAGCTACCTCTACCTTTGCGTCCTTGCCATCCATTACGGGTGTGATAGCAATTCCGGGCGCGCCGTAATAATCGAGGTCGAAATGCGCGTCGGCAACACATACGAGATTTACGTCACGGTAGATACCACCGTAGAAGGTGAAGTCTGCCATCTGAGGATATACGGTCTCGTTTATGCTATTCTCTACCAAAACCGCTATCTCGTTTTTCTCTTCAAGTGCGTCGGTGATGTTTACGCGCCAAGTAGAATAACCACCGTCGTGGTGAGCGAGCTTTTTGCCGTTTACAAAAAGGTCTGCAGAGGAATTCGTGCCTCTGAATTCAAGATAATAGAGGTCGCTTTCGGGAAGGTCCTTCTTCTCAAGCGTTTTCACATAAAGACAAGTGCCACGGAAATAGTCGTTTCCGCCGTCCTGTCCGTCTATCGCGTTCCAAGAATGCGGGAGGCTTATCGCCTCGCCCTCGCGAAGACTTATATCGGTGGTGTCCTTGACGAACAACCAATCCTTATTGAGATTTACTATATTTCTCATT
>JAZOOB010000050.1:0-6711 GCA_045654845.1 Eubacteriales bacterium
CCACAAAAGAAGCGTAGACACATTCTCGCGTCGTGATTTCTTTTTGGAAAGAGGATTCAGCTTGTTGAAATACAGAAACGCCACGGCAAGAATTGAGCCAAGCTGAATTACTACCATAAACATTTCCTTAAACTCTTCGCTACCCTGTAGCTTTACAAGCTCGTCAAAGAGTATCATATGTCCCGTGCTACTGACGGGAAGCCACTCGGTTATACCCTGTACTATGCCTATAAAAAAAGCTTTTAACATTTCTATAAATGCCATATTGCGATTTTATTATCCGGCAGAACGGATAATATCTCCTTCCTTAAGCTCGCATTCGGTTTCCATATAAAACTTCATCTGCGCGTGAGGAGCACACTCAATTTTCTCGCCCTCTTCATTGTAAAGTGTGCCTACTGTGGTGGAAAAACCTATTTTGCCTGGGGTGAGTATTTCTATCTTATCACCGACAGAAAGCTTGTTTTTCTGTATAAGAAGCGCGCGCTTAGTCTCTTTATTGTATGAAACTACCGTGGCAAGATATGCCTTTTCTCTTATATATCCCGTATCACGACAGGTATTCGCCTCTTCTGTCGAGCGATCGTAGAAGTATCCAGTAGAATATTCTCTATGGCTGACACTCTCAAGCTCGCGTAACCACGCTTCATTATATTCGTAATTACCCTTCTCATAGGCATCAATAGCCATTCTATAAGTGTTTGTAACCACCGCGGTATAATAAGCGCTCTTCATTCTTCCCTCAATCTTAAAGCTCGTTATTCCACTTTCCATAAGGTCGGGAATATGCTCTATCATACACATATCCTTCGAGCTCATTATGAAGGTCTCTCCGTTAATTTCGGTGACGGGTATCGGAATATCGGGGCGCTTTTCCTCAACTATCTCGTATTCTCTTTCTCTTATCTTATAATTCCATCTGCAAGGCTGAGCGCACATGCCTCTGTTTGCATCCCTGTCGATAAGGAAATTCGATAACAGACATCTTCCGCTATATGAAACACACATAGAGCCGTGTATGAAGGCTTCAAGCTCAAGCTCCTTCGGAATATTGCGTCTTATTTCCTTTATTTCCGCGAGCGTCAGCTCTCTTGCGAGGACTATTCTTGTAGCGCCTAATCTCTGCCATTCGCGACAGGCATACGAGCTTACGCTATTCGCTTGTGTAGAAATATGGATATCAACATTCGGCAGAAGCTTTTTAGCCACCGAAATGACACCGATATCTGCGACGATAAGTGCGTCAAACGGAATATCCTTAATATCGGAAAAATACTTTTCAAGGACAGGATATTCATTTTCTCTCGGCATTGTATTGACGGTCAGATATACCTTTACGTTACGAAGGTGAGCATATTCTACCGCCTCCTTCATCTCCTCTAAGGTGAAGTTGTCGGCTGCGGCGCGCATACCGAAGATCTGACCCGCCATATATACGGCGTCTGCTCCGTAACGGATTGCCGCCTTCATTTTTTCAAAATTTCCTGCAGGTGAAAGTAATTCGGGCATATTTTTTCCTTTCTTTACTTATTGTCCTTTATAGCATACAGATTAAGCTCCCATGCGGGCAGACAGTAGAGTCTGCGAAGATAGAACTTATATCCACGAAAATTATCTGATACGTAATTTATAAGCGAGAAAACGTCCTCGCTTTTATGATAAAGTGAGACGAGTAGGTCAGGCTTATAGGTGTTTATTGTATTGATACTTCCCTCTAAAGCCTCTTTTTCCGCCCCTTCCACGTCGTATTTTATATAATCGACGGGGGATTCTACCACACTGTCGAGCTTCGCTCTTTTGACTTTTATGGTCTTATGCTGATATGACGCGTTTGAAATAGAGGAATTGCGGTTTTTACTACTAGAAAACTCGATTTCTCCGTCCTCGCACCATAGCGCCGCTTCGGTTATCTCGATATTGCAATCTACAGTATCTGCATATTTTCTCAATTTGGCGCAATTTTTTGGGTCGGGCTCTATTGCATAAATCTTCTTTAAATTTTTGAAATGGTCGCAAAATTCCTTTGCCGTATCGCCATTATATGCGCCTGCGTCAACCACGCTTTCGTATTTCATAGAGTCGAGCAGATCGTAGCATTCTTCCTTTGTGACACAATCCGTAAGATAGGCTATATCACCGCTCAGCTTATACTTAATAACAGAAGAAAATAGTTTTTTTGAGTAGTTATCTTCGAGCAGATCATATGCGCGCTTTATTTTTTCGTAGTTTTCATTATAAAAATCAGAAGTAAAATATACTTCATCTACTACGGGCATATCGGGCACGTAAAGGGTGTGTGCCTTCGCCATTTTGTATATTCTTTCTATTACGTCGGGCAATTTTGAAGCAAAGGACACGAGGATAACAAAGTCCTCATATTTTTCCTTGACCTCGGAAAAGGACAAAACCCTCTTTCCGTGAAAGCTATGACCGCGCACAAATCCGTCACTCGCAAAAAAGTCGGATACCTCGAGCCCATACCGAGAAAGCTGAGAAATGAGCTTATCTGCCCCGTTTCCCATTCCGTAGACGATTATAGGTCTTTTTTCCTTTTGTAATTCCTTCCAGACATCCGTTTTCTGCGGATATTCGGGCAAAAGTATATTTTCCATTGTTCCTCTTTTTTAATTTCTGCTCAATACGAAAGAAACCGAGCCATAAAGCTCGGTTTTCTTCCTTATTAGGTTAATATGCCATGCATATTAAAGGTAACTGCACAAGCTTAAATCTTTTCTTTAACCTTTGCGTCTTTACCAACCTTGTCACGAAGGTAATACAGTTTAGCGCGGCGAACCTTACCGGAACGAACCACCTCAACCTTTTCAACGTTCGGAGAATGAAGCGGGAAGGTCTTCTCATGACCGCAGCCGTAAGAAATACGTCTTACAGTAAAGGTCTCGGAGATACCGCCGTTATGCTTCGCGATAACTGTTCCCTCGAAAAGCTGAATTCTCTCTCTTGCACCCTCTTTGATCTTGTTGTATACCTTAACGGTATCACCAATCTCGAACTGGGGTACATCCTTCTTAAGTTGCTCGTTAACAAAAGCCTGAATCTTTTCCATTTTTGGCTCCTCCTTCAACAGACATTCGTGCGGAGCATCGCAGAGGACTGTCCTAAATATAAAATTGCAGAGTTCTACAATCTAAAGTATTATAACACGCTTTTTTATGAAATGCAATAGTTTTTTTCAAAAATATTCAATTTTTTTCGCCTTTTTCCTCGTCTAAACAGGATTTTAGCGTAACGTTTGCTATTCTTTTATAGGGATACTGTAAGATTTCTTCCGATATGAGAGATGAAAAGGCTTCTTCATTTTCTATGAGAAGTTTCTTTTCTTCGCGAGTCAGCTTCTTTTTTATGTAATATTCGAGCTTGCCCGCGAGTGAAAGATTTTCGGTTTCCCAAACCGCGCGCACTTCGGTGACCCCTCTTGCGCGTGTATATTTTGCCGAGGTCTTCGCCTTTTCGTAATGCTCTCTTATTCTGCGCTTTACGTCAGTGGCTATGCCCGTATAATAAGTACAGTCGTTACACTCTATTATATATACGTACGCCATAAAAGCTCCCTTCACTCAAAATAGGCGACAATTTCTTCTCTCTTTGCCTTGACACTTCCCTGTATCATATTTTTCTTTCCGCCACCGTTTCCACGTAGGGCAAGGTTTATTTCCTTTGCCTTTTGCGAGAGGTCGACAGTATCTGAGCCTATTACGTATTTATAGCCGTCATTGTCATTACCGGAAAAGAGTGCGGTGATTTCTGCCGTCTTTTTTATCAGCAAATTAGCATAATTTCTGAGGAAGGTATAGTCATCTTCTTCACAGAAAACAACTCTGTTTTTATCCGACACAGGAAGCGCATCTGCTCTCAATCTTTGAATTTCAGCGCGAAGTGTGGAATTTTTCGCCTTTTCTTCCCCTAATGCCTCGTTTAATCTCAAGACCGCATCGTATACCTCATTTTGCTTTACAGAAAGCAAAACAGAAATATTTTTTACGTTTTTATAGCGCAAATCATAATCCAAGAGCGCGTCAATGCCACAAAGAATATGTAATCTCGTACCGCCCTTATAGTGAATACTGTTCAAAAGCTTGATTATACCGATCTCACCCGTGAGCTTTACGTGAGGGGCACAACAAGCGCAAGCATCGTAGTCGCCTATTTCTACTATGCGCAAGCCCTCTTTTAAGTCTATTTTGCTACGAAAATCCATTTTTTCAAGCTCGGTTAAGCTGGGGAATACCGCTTTTATCTCGATATTCTCGACTACCGCTTCGTTTGCCTTACGTTCGATTTCTTCTAACTGTTCTTCGCACAGTACACCGTCAAAATCTATCGTGACATCCTCGCTACCGAGGTGAAATCCTACGTTATCAAAGCCGTAAAGTGATTTTATCAGTCCCGAAACAATATGCTCGCCCGAATGGTTTTGCATATTACGGAATCTTCTTTTCCAATCTATCTGACAAAATACCTCGTTTTTTTCGGGCTTTTTGTCAAGTGTGTGGATTATCACACCGTTTTCTTCTCTTACGTCAATAACACTCGCGCAATCTATTTTTCCCAGATCACAGCTCTGTCCTGCCTCGGTAGGAAAAAATGCGGTCTTGTCAAGTATGCATTCAAAATACTCACCTACTTGCGTCAAAGAAACGACAGTGGCAGAAAATTCTTTTATATAGCTATCGGCATAAAACAGTTTTTCCGTCATATAAATACGTCCTTGTGGCAGATTCTCGCTTCTGCCTTGTTTTTTATATCGTTTTTAAATGCTTAAAATCGATGATGCTACCGCAAAATATACTATGAGAGAGAGTGCGTCTATTATCGTAGTGATAAGCGGGCTCGCCATTACGGTAGGGTCGAAGCCGAGCTTTTCTGCTACCAAGGGCAATATAGCTCCTATAAGCTTTGCAGATACTACCGTCGCAAAAATGGTTATTGCAACCACGAGAGCAACGAGCAGCGTGATGTCAGTATTGCCGAACAAAAGTCTGTCGACAAGCATTATTTTAAGGAAAGTGGCGAAGGAAAGCGCTATACCGCAGAGAAATGAAACCTTGGATTCCTTCCACAAAATTCTGAATATATCCCTAAACTCCAGTTCGCCAAGCGAAATACCACGTATGATAGTTACAGATGCCTGACTTCCCGAGTTACCGCCCGTACCCATTATCATAGGAATAAACATAGTGAGTACAGCCATTCCCTGCAAAGCGCCCTCATAGAAGGAAATTATTATTCCTGTAAAGGTGGCAGAAAGCATGAGGAAGATGAGCCACGGGATTCTTGACTTCCAGATGCTCACCGTATTCGTCTTTAAATACGTGGTTTCTGTCGGTGTAATACCTGCCATCTTCTCGAAGTCCTCCTCGGTCTCTTCAAAAAGGACGTCGATTGCGTCGTCGACGGTTATAATACCGACGAGTCTTATCTCCGCGTCCACCACGGGAAGCGCTAAATAGTCGTACTTATCGAACATACGGGCTACGTCTTCTCTATCCTCTAAGGTGTGAGCATAAATTACGTTCTGCTCCATTATATCCCCGATAATTTCGTTTTCCTTGGCGAGCAAAAGCTCTTTTACTGTGACTATACCGATAAGGCGTCTATTCGCGTCAACGACGTAGCAGGTATATACGGTCTCCTTATTCAAGGCTACCTTTCGTATATGCTCAAACGCCTCTTTTACGGTCATAGACTGTTTTAGTGCCACGTACTCGGTAGTCATGATGCTACCTGCACTACTCTCGGGATATTTTAAAAGTTCGTTTACCGCGCGCCTTGTTTCAGCGCTCGCGTTTTTTAAAATTCTCTTTACTACCGACGCGGGCATTTCTTCAATAATATCCGCCGTATCGTCGTGGTAAAGCTCTGAAAACGTCATTTTCAACTCATAATCGCTGAATGAGTTTATAAGCTTTTCCTGTCGCTCAGCAGACATTTCGACAAATACCTCTGCCGCAAGCTCTTTTGGTAAAAGCCTATAAATAACTATGGTCTGCTCCTCTGTAAGACTCTCAAGAATCTCCGAGATATCTACCGCTTTTTTCTCTAAAAATTCGGTACGCAGAACCGAGAATTTTTTCTCTTCAAAAAGAAGATCGATTTCCTTCAAAAGCTCTTCGTTTGTTTTCATTTTAAACTCCTTTTCAAATATAAGAATTAAAACACAAACGCATCATAAGAAATAGCTTTATTTGGCGAATGAACGCCAAGCTAAAAAGCATAAATGTGATGTATTCGCGTCTTTACATTGCCCTCGGGCGTCCATTTCTTTCACTCCTTTTTTGGATAAATTTAATCAGCTTTGGGATTTACAAAAAGAAATTCCATAGCACTCTTTAAAGTATAACACTCAAAACAGCTTTTTTCAAGTTTTTTTTGATTATTTTTAAAATTTGTATTTATTTAAAATTTAATTGCAGAAAAATGAAAAAACAAGGCAATTTCTTATTGTAAAATATTTATATATGTGCTATAATGTATTACGTATATTTATTTTCAAGTAAAGGAAAAATTATAGATATGAAATACCTCATCATCGTATACGACGGAATGGCTGACAGAAAGATACCCGAGCTTGGTAACAAAACTCCTATGGAAGTGGCAAAGAAGCCCACAATGGACCTCTTGGCAAAATCCTCGCTTTGCGGTACTGTATCTAACGTACCGACGGGCATGGTGCCCGAAAGCGACACCGCAAAT
>JAZOOB010000051.1:0-10192 GCA_045654845.1 Eubacteriales bacterium
TTCTTTAGCGGCTTTGACTCTTATATTACCCCCCACAAAAGGTACTACTTGAGGTTCCTGATTGAAATGATTTTAATTTGCAAAACGCGAGTCACTGTGTATAGTGCAATTGTATCACATTCTTACATTATTTTCAAGTACCTTCTCCTCGACAATCTTTCTTGGGAATATAAAAAAGGCGCGATATAAATCGCGCCTTTTCTTCATTTGAAAATTAGTCGATAACCTTAACGATGTAGGGAGCCATTTCTGCTTCCAACTTCGCCTGTTCTTCCTCTTCTGCTTTCTTTGCAGCGAGTCTTTCTGCCTTTTCTGCCTCTCTACGAGCCATTTCTTCAATTCTCTTGGTGTCCTCGATGAGAGCCTTCATGGAAAGGCTGAGCTTACGGTTTTCGTCGTCGATCTCGGTGATCTTAACGTCAACTTCCTGACCGATAGAGAGAACGTCCTTCGGATTTTCTACTCTGTCGTGAGAGATCTTGGAGATGTGGATAAGACCGTCTACGTTTTCATAAACCTCAGCGAATGCGCCGAAGGGCATAATGTTCACGATCTTCGCCTTAACTACGTCGCCAACGCTATACTTCTGGGTGAACTGATACCAAGTATCCATTTCCTGAGTCTTGTATCCGAGAGAGATGCGCTTCTTATCAGCGTCGAAGTCCTTAACGAATACGTCGATTTCCTGACCGATCTCAAGGATCTGAGAGGGGTGCTTAATACGCTTCCAAGAAAGCTCGCTGTTGTGAACCATACCGTCGATACCGCCGATATCAACAAAAGCGCCGTAGGGAACGAAGGACTTAACCTTACCCATATAGTGCTTACCTACTTCAACCTCTGCCCAAGCAGCTGCTTCCTTTTCCTTGCGCTCTTCGTTGAGAATTACGCGGATAGAAGCGATAGCCTTCTTCTTGTGCTCGTCGATGTCAAGCAATTTAACGCGCTGGGTAGTGCCAACGAGTACAGAAAGGTCTGCGTCCTTTGCAAGACCGCTCTGAGAAGCGGGGATAAATACCTCGTTTCCGTCGATGGAAATGAGTGCGCCACCCTTGATTGCCTTGGTTACCTTACCCTCAAGAATCTCGCCTGCCTTATACTTGTCGCAAAGTGCGAGCCAGTTCTTGTCGGAATCAACTCTCTTCTTGGAAAGAGTAGCAGTTCCTTTTCCGTCCTCAACTCTGATAACGAAAGCAGTGATTTCGCTGCCGATCGCAAACATCTTATGCAGGTCAGCCGAGTTGTCGTCGGTGATCTGTTCACGCGGGATTACGCCTGTAACCTTAGTGCCAAGATCTACGTAGACTTCATTTTCAGAAATCGCCGTTACGATACCGTGTACTGTTTCCCCTGTATGTAAAGTTTTGAGTGAGTCCTCCAACATTTGTTCAAAGTTCTCGATGTTCATTGTTTTGTATACCTCCATTATTATGCCGTTAGGGGTAGAAGCCCCTGCGGTTATTGCTATTTTAAAATCGCGACCGTACTTCGTCATATCCAAGTCACTTGCCGTCTCTATCCATTCGGTATTCTCTTGAAGCGCGCGACACAGAGAAAAAAGCTTCTGTGTATTCGAGCTTGTCCTACCGCCGATTACGATGATAGCGTCAGAGCTTTTTGCGAGCTCTACTGCCTCGTTCTGTCTATTTTCGGTCACACTGCATATTGTATCAAAAAAAATCGCGTTTGTATATAGTTTTTTGAAAATTTTTTCGGTTTTTTTCCACAAATTTAAGCTTTGTGTCGTTTGAGATGCCAAAATTAACTGTTTTTGGGATAATTTCTCATTTTCAAGGAGCTTCGAAAGCTCTTCTTCGCTCGAAAAAGTGAAATATTCGCCCGAGACGTAGCTTAGAATTCCTTTTACCTCTGGGTGATTTTCATTTCCCAACAAGATAAAAAGGGTATTATCCGAAGTGTTGTCACTCGCTATCTTGTGTATCCTTTTCACAAAAGGACAGGTCATATCCACTACTTCAATATTCGAATTCCTTTCGGCAAGGTCGCGCAGCCTTTGCTCGCTTTCCCTTTCTATTCCGTGAGTTCTTATTATGAAATAGATTTTTTTATCCTTTTCGGTGATTTCCGCCTTCTTTAGCGCGGTGTCGAGGTCAATAGAGAACACACCTCGTTCTTCAAGCGACTTTATATAGGTGTCGTTATGAATGAGGTTTCCAAGAGTATAGATTTCGGTATTCCCGTCCTTTTTTTCAATAAGGCTCTCGACGAAATCCGTCGCCCTCTTTACGCCGAAGCAGAAGCCCGCGTTTTTTGCAATAGTTATTTTCATCAGTTATCCTTGTTATCCGAGTCTTCCTTGGAAAATCCACCTAAACGGCAGATTTCAGCAAAAATCTTTTCGGTCGCCGCCTTATATTCCTTGCTACCGCCCAGAGAAAAGCCTAATTCTTCATAGGTGATAGGCGTGCCGAAGATGACCTCGACCTGACGGAAGAGCGCATACTTCTGCTTTTTCGTTCTTATAGCGACGGGCAAAACGGGGGCCTTTGAATAATAGGCTATCATTCCCGCGCCGTGCTTTATTGCCGTGTTTGCAGGATTCTTTCCCTTACATCTCGTGCCTTGAGGGAAGATTCCTATTACCTCACCCTCTTTAAGAAGCGAAACGGATTTTTTTATAGCGCCCACGTCACTACCGCCTCTGTCTACCTTAAAAGCGCCAAGCGCAGAAATGATAGAGCGGAGAAGCGGGATTTTAAATAATTCCGCTTTTGCCATATAGCGAAGTCTTCTTTCCTTTGGAAGAGATGCAGAAATAGAGAAAACGTCGAAAAGCGAAACGTGGTTCGCACACACAATGCAGCCGTTATATTTCGGCAGATTTTCTGCGCCTGTCGACTTTATTCTCAAAGCAAGAAGGAAAATCCACTTAAAAGCAGAGTAAAAGGCGCGATAAAATGGCTTTTGCTCGGAAATTTTATTTTTTTTTTCGTTTATGATACGGATGACCTCGTCTATCGTTTCTTCTACGGTGAGGTCAGAGTTATCCAAAAGGATAGCGTCCACAGCAGCTACGGCAGGAGCGATGCTTCTCGTGCTGTCGTTTTTGTCGCGGCTCTGCATATCAGAAAGCACCTCTTCAAAGGTGGTCTCTATACCCTTAGCCTTAAGCTCTTCGAGTCTTCTTTTCGCACGTGCTTCAGGAGATGCGGTCAAGAAGATTTTTACGTCGGCATCGGGGAATATTACAGTACCTATATCGCGTCCGTCCATAATGACGTCGTTCGTTTCACCTATCGAGCGCTGAGTTTCAAGAAGAAATTCGCGCACCTTACCGATAGCCGAGACCTTTGACGCGTACATAGAAATTTCGGGAGTTCTTATATAAGCGTTTACGTCCTCGTCGCAGAGCATTACGTGCTGCTCGCCGTTGGCAAAACGAAGGTCAAGCGTGATATTCGGCAATTCTGCAACTACCGCTTCGTCATCGTCGGGAGAAATCCCCTTTCTCTGAATATAAAGACCGATAGAGCGATAGAGCGCGCCTGTGTCTACGTAGACGATATTCATCTTTTTTGCCACAGCCTTTGCAAGACTGCTTTTACCTGCGCCACTCGGGCCGTCAACTGCGATTTTAAACATTGTATATTCCTTTCAATATTGTTCTGCCGAATTTTTTCCTGCCAAATAAGCGGTAGAGAAGGCTATCTGGAGATTGAATCCGCCCGTGTAGGCATCTACGTCGAGTATTTCCCCCGCGAAGTAAAGACCCTCTTTTTTCTTCGACATCATAGTCTTTGGAGATACCTCTTTTACGTTTACGCCACCCGACGTTATAATAGCCTCGCTTATAGGACGAAAGCCCTTTACGTTGAATTCAAGTCCCTTTAAAAGAGAAAGAATTTTTTGTCTTTCCGCCTTGGTTATAGAGTTTACCTTCTTGTCGAAGGGGATGGATGAAAGCTCTGCAAAAACCTCTATCATTTTAGAGGGCAGAAGGTCACAAAGCGCGTTTACAAAATCTCTGTTTGAATACTTTTCAAAGTCAGAAAGAAGTCTCGCGTCAAGCTGCTTTTCATCAAGTGCAGGCTTCATATCTATTACGAGCTTCAGCTTGTTGAAATCGAGTCCTCTTATATGTGCCGAGGCGCTGAGAATCATAGGTCCGCTTACACCGAAATGTGTGAATAGCATCTCACCGAAATCGGTGTAAACTACCTTGCCGTTTTCGGTATTTACTATCGAAAGACCTACGTTTTTCAAGGAAAGTCCCTGCATTCTCGCACACAAATTGCCCTTTGTTTCAAGGGGCACGAGAGAGGGGGTTATTTCGGTTACGGTGTGTCCCACTTCCTTTGCGAGTCGGTAGCCGACACCGTCAGAGCCTGTCTGAGGGTAGGAAGCACCGCCCGTCGCCAGAATGACCGCGTCGAAAAAGTAGCTTTTGTTGGTTTTTACACCTACTACACGGTTGTCTTCAACGATAAGTGAAGATACCTTTTCATTTATTATTTCTGCGCCCTTTATATAGCGCTTGAGTGCATTCACTATGTCGGACGAGCGATCTGATACGGGAAAAACTCGGTTTCCACGCTCGGTCTTTAAGGGTACGCCAAGCTCTTCGAAAAGGTCCATAGTCGAATATGAATCGAATTCGGAAAGCGCGGCATACATAAAGCGCGGATTCTTCGTTATATTGTTTATAAGCTCGTTTGAGGGGCAGTTATTCGTCACGTTACATCTGCCTTTTCCCGTTATAAGAAGCTTTTTTCCAAGTATTTTATTTCGTTCAAAAATAGTGACGCGCGCACCGTATTTCAGCGCCGTACCTGCCGCCATCATACCCGCAGCACCGCCACCTATTATTCCTATATGCTTTATATCACTGCTTTGCATAAACTTCGTATTCTTCCCAGATCCTTTCCAGCCTGTCGAAGCGTTCCTTGACCTCTTCCTGTTTAAGCTTGGTTATCTGTACGAGCATAGCGTTTATAATGCTAAGAGGCGCGACGAGCGAGTCTACGTAGGACGCCATATCGCTTTGTGCCGTGAGAAGCTGATTGGCATAAGGTGCGATGGGCGAGCTCTTTGAGTCGGTGAGAGCTATTACGTCAGCACCCTTGTCGCGTGCGTATTTTACGGCAGTCACGGCTCTTGACGAATAGCGAGGGAAGCTTATAGCGAGCATTACGTCGCCCTGAGAGATATTGAGTGCCTGCTCAAATACTTCGCTCGTCCCCGTCGCCTCAATGAGCTTTACGTTTTCAAATATCATATCGAGATTGAAATGTAAAAATGAAGCGAGATAGGAAGATGAGCGCACGCCGAAAATGTATATCTGCTTCGCGTTTATGAGCGCGTTTACCGCGCCGTCGAAGGAAGCTCTGTCTATGCTATCGAGTGTAAACTTGATTTTTTCCATATCCGAGCGCATAACGTTTGAAAGAAGGTCACCGTCGCCTATACGAAGGTTAGTCATCTCGATACGCTGATTAGGAGTAAGACGCGAGCGTACGAGCTCTTGAACTGCGCGCTGAAATTCGGGGTATCCCTCGAAGCCAAGCTCGGTCGCAAATCTTACGACGGTGGATTCGGACACGCCCGAAAGCTCGCCGAGCTTCGCTGCCGTCATATAAGCCGCCTTTTCATAGCTTTGCGTTATAACGCCTGCAATACGTCTTTGCCCCTTTGAAAGAGTAGGCATTTTAGCTTCTATAAGCGCAGAAATATCATTCGTCATTAGGTTTCACCCTTTCGCTTTTCGCTTCTTTTTTGAAAATGAAAATTCAAAAAAATACGTTTAAATCAATTATTTATTAGTATACCACTTTTTTTGCTTTTTTGCAAGTGGGTTTTGAAAAATCAGGACAAATCCTTCTAAATAAAATAAAAATACAGACACAGCTTTTTGCCGTGCCTGTACTGTAATGATTTTAGAACTTTGCAAGAGCTTGGTTTATACGGGAAATAGTTTCCTCTTTTCCTATAACTTCCATAATTTCCGTAGCGCCACCGGGGGTCACCGCCATACCCGAAACTGCTATTCTTATGCACCACATAAGAGTGCCGGACTTGATTTCGAGCTTTTCTGCAAGAGAAACGAGGGCGGCGTAAAGAGAGTCGTTGTCAAACTCGTTCTGCGCTTCAAGCACCGAAAGTGCCTCTTTAAGAATTGCGGGCGCATTTTCGAGCGTCACCTTGTTTTTCTTGTTTATAAAGAGCTCTGCTTCGTATTCGGGGAGCGTGATAAAGAACGCTATCTTTTCTTCAATACTGCTCAATTTGTCAAGACGGGAAGAGAGAAGCGAGAGCATCTTTTCCTTGTTTATAGATGCGGGGAGCTCGCTCTTGATAAAGGGCGCGACCGCCTTTTTGAAGTCCTCAAAGGACATCTTTCTTATATACTCACCGTTAAACCAGAGAAGCTTGTCGAAGTCGAATACCGAAGGAGACTTGCTTACGCCCTCAATGGAGAATTCCTTTTCAAGCTCGGAAAGGGTGAAGAATTCACTTTCGGAATTCTTGGGACACCAGCCGAGAAGAGCAATATAGTTAACTATCGCTTCGGGCAAATATCCGTCGGCTACAAGGTCCTGAAAGCTGACGGCACCGTGTCTTTTCGAGAGCTTGGAAATGCTTCCGTCCTCGTTTCTGCCCATAAGAAGGGGAAGATGTACGTAGGTAGGTCTTTCCCAGCCGAATGCATCGTAAAGAAGAACGTATTTAGGAGTAGAGGTGAGATATTCGCTACCTCTGACTACGTGAGTGACACCCATAAGATAGTCGTCTACTACGTGCGCGAAGTTGTAGGTAGGATATCCGTCCGCCTTCATAAGTATCTGGTCCTGAAGCTCGGAGTGGTCGGTAGAAATCTCGCCGAACACCTCGTCAAAGTAGGGGGTCTTGCCGTCGTCTATCGGCATTTTCTGACGGATTACGTAGGGAGTACCCTTCGCAAGCTCATTTTCTATTTCTTCCTTCGAGAGATTACGGCAGTGTCTGTCGTATCCGCCTGTCGCGTCGCTCTCGTGAAGCTCGGAAAGGCGTTCCTTCGTGCAGAAGCAGTAGTATGCATGGCCGTTGTCTACGAGCCACTTCGCATACTTTGCATATATTTCCTTTCGCTCGCTTTGAATATAAGGGCCGTGCTCACCGCCCACGAAGGGGCCTTCGTCGTAGCCGATACCCGTCACCTTCAAGGTGCTTATAATTACGTCTGTCGCACCCTCTACAAGTCGCTCTCGGTCGGTATCCTCAATTCGCAAAATGAAGTCGCCGCCGTCGTGCTTGGAGATAAGATAGGAGTAGAGTGCCGTACGGAGATTGCCTATGTGCATATATCCCGTAGGGCTTGGCGCAAAGCGTGTTACTGTCTTTTTGTTGTCCATTGTTTTGCCTCTTTTACGTAGAATTTCTTTTTATTACCTTAAAATTTACCGTTTTCGTTTGTCTAAAAATAAGATTTGACTTATTAGGTATTTATGATGTATAATATATAATAACATATTGCATTGATTTTTTCAAGTACGGAGAGAAAAAATGTTTAAGAGTATATTTTTAAAGCAGCTCGCTACGTTTGGCACGATAATTCTCTTGAGCTTTGTGCTTTTGATATCTATAATAACGTCTATCGTAAGCAGCTATTCTTTGAGCCAGAATGCAGAAAGTGTGAAGTGGACGGCGACAGCGGCAAAGACCACCTTCGAGGAATGGCTCAAGATGGATGAGGACGGTTCTTTTTTAGAGATGCTTTCCGAAAATAAGGAAAACGTGGAAAATACCTCGCAGGCATTTTTTCTTCGCTCGGATAAGATAAGAATGTTCATCGCAGATGAAAACGGAAATATTCTTGTCGATATAAGCAAGGGCAGTGAGGACAAGCTTGGAAGCGTGATTCCTCTTGAGGTGGTAAATAAAACCGTCTTGCAGGGCGAGTATTCCGAGGTTTCGAATCTTTCGGGCTCGCTTACCAAAAAGCATATAGTTTACGGATGCCCTATCTTAAATGAAAACGCAGAGGTGCTCGGCGTAATATACGCGGCTATGGAATCCTCTGCCGACAACGCTCTTATGAGTCTTATGACACAGACGGTTGTCACCTCGTGTCTATGGATAGCGCTCGCCGCCTTGATTGCGGTATATTTTATGAGTGAAAGAATGGCAAGTCCGCTTCGTAATATGTGCGCCGTGTCGAAAAAATTTGCGAAGGGCAACTTCGAAGAAAGAGCAGTAGTTACAGGACGTGACGAGATAGCAGAGCTTTCTATCGCGTTCAACAACATGGCAGACTCTCTTGAAGAAATAGAGAATATGAGAAACTCGTTCATAGCAAACGTTTCTCACGATTTAAGAACACCTATGACCACCATACTCGGCTTTATAGAGGGTATAAACAGCGGTGCAATCCCAAAGGAAAAGCACGAGTATTATCTCAACATAATCTCGTCTGAGGTCAAGCGTCTTTCCCGCCTTGTTTCCGAGCTTCTTGACGTGACAAGACTTGAATCGGGAAAGAGAAAGTTTACCTTTGACAAATTCGACGTCTGCGAAATGGCGCGTCTCGTGCTCATCTCGTTTGAACAGAAAATAGAGAAAAAGAAGCTGAACGTCGAGTTCGAATGCTCTGACGATAACATAGTAGTTTATGCCGATAAGGACGCAATACATCAGGTCCTTTACAACCTTTGTGACAATGCGATAAAGTTTTCAAAGGAGAAGGGGACGCTTCGTATATCCATCATTTACAGTGACCACGGAAAAATAAAGGTGTCGGTCTATAACGAAGGAGAGGGAATTGCCGAAGAGGATATTCCTTACGTCTTTGACCGCTTCTATAAGAGTGACAGAAGCCGAGGACTTGACAAGTCGGGCTCTGGCCTTGGACTTTATATTGCAAAGACCGTAATCGAAGCGCAGGACGAAAAAATATTTGTACGAAGCCGAGAGGGCGAGTACTGTGAATTCGTATTCACGTTGAAGGAAAATTCGTAATATACCCAAAACAAAGCGAGGGGAAAAGCTTTATGGACAGAATTATATTGCACTGCGATTGCAATAGCTTCTTTGCGTCTGTCGAAGCTATGCTTGACCCCTCGCTTAAAAACGTTCCAATGGCTGTCTGCGGTAGTGAAGAGGATAGACACGGAATAGTTTTAGCTAAAAACGAGCTTGCCAAGCGCTACGGAATACAAACGGCAGAAACGGTATGGAGCGCCAAGAAAAAGTGCAAGGACTTGGTAGTAGTTCCCCCGCACCACGACGAGTATATAAGGGTATCGCGAATGGTCAATATGATATACCGTCGTTATACGGATTTGATAGAATCCTTCGGCATTGATGAATGCTGGCTCGACGTTACGGGAAGCCAGCGCCTTTTCGGTGACGGATATACCATAGCTAAGCGTATAAAGGAAGAAATCAAGGAAGAAATAGGCATTACCGTGTCGGTTGGCGTATCCTTCAATAAGATTTTTGCAAAGCTTGGAAGCGACTATAAAAAGCCCGATGCGATAACCGAAATAAATAGAGAAAACTATAAAAAAATCGTCTATCCACTTCCTGTGGATAACCTTCTTTTCGTCGGACGCAGGACGGCGGAGGAATTGAAGAAAATGGGCATTTCGACGATAGGTGAGCTTGCCACTACCGACGAGAGCTTTCTTTCTTATAAATTCGGAAAACAGGGAAGGATGCTTTCCGCCTATGCAAAGGGGGAGGACGATTCCCCCGTCGCCTCTATGTACGAAAGGCACGACCCAAAAAGTATAGGAAACGGAATGACCTTTAAAAAGGATATTTCGTCAGACGACGAGATAAAAATGGGGATTGCGTTTCTTGCCGAAGAAATTGGCGAGCGAATGAGAAAGCAAGAAAAGAAATGTAATACCGTTTGCGTCACTATAAGAGATACTCTTATGTGCAATATCACGAGACAAAGACAGTTGAAAAGACCGACAAACATCTCGTCTGAAATTTCCAAGGTCGCCTTTGCTATAGTGAAAAGTGAATGGAAAACGGGAAAGCCGATAAGAATGCTCACAATAACCGCGTCAAGCCTTGTAGATGAAGATAAGGCGACGAGCCAGTCCAACTTTTTCGAGGAAGAGGCTATGCTTGGAACGAAAAAAATGGAAAGTCTTGACAAAGCGCTTGACAGAATAAGAGAGAAGCATGGCAAGGGCATAATTTCAAGAGCCGACGTCATAGGAAACGAGCTTGGCATCTCGCTTTC
>JAZOOB010000052.1:0-1610 GCA_045654845.1 Eubacteriales bacterium
CTTTATCATTCAAAAAGGCAAAACGGTAAATGCCGCGAGAAAGGTTCCTATACACGATAAAACATTGCCTTTCTTTGAGAATTGGATGCGCAAAAGCGACAGTTATTTAATCACCGGCCCGAAAGGTGGAAAACTCAATTACGATATACGTCGCGACCCATCTGTAGACTATTGTTGGACAGCCTTGCTACAAAAAATAGGAATTTACGAATACGTAAATGAAGACGGTAACCTGGCAAAGCATCTTCCGGACGACGCGCGCCACACCTTTACGACGATGTGGAAAGAGAAAAAGCTTG
Organism: Eubacteriales bacterium; assembly: GCA_045654845.1. Taxonomy (GTDB): domain Bacteria; phylum Bacillota; class Clostridia; order Oscillospirales; family CAG-272; genus UBA1740. Next base: position 300 of record JAZOOB010000052.1, read on the forward strand.
ACGAGGCCATGCGACGCAAGATACAAGGTCACTCCGGCAAGGGAATCGGAGAACAAGTGTATACGCATTTTGATTTTCAAAAACTCCGCGAGGAATTAAACAAGCTATAACCTTTTTGTGTCATATGTGTGTCATATGTATCAAAATCCCGACGAATTTACACAAACTTAACCATCAAAAAAAGCCTGTAAACACTTGGTTTTCAGGCTTTTTTGTTTTATTCAAATATCCCAGTTATGAAAGACGTTTTGCACGTCGTCGTCATCGTCGAGCTTCTCTAAAAGAAGGTCGAGCATTTTTACGTCCTCTTCGTCGGTGACTTCTACGTATGTAGAAGGAAGCATCGTGCGGTCAGAGGAATCTATCTTATAGCCCTGCGACTGAAGAGCCTCGGTGACGGCAGAAAGGTCGTCTATCTCGGTGTAGATAGAATAGAAGCCGTCCTCACTCTCAAAGTCGGATGCGCCTGCTTCAAGCGCGTCCTCCATAAGCTTCTCCTCGTCTATTTCCTTATCCTCGTCTGCAATCTCGATAAGTCCCTTTTCGGTAAACATAAAGCTTACACAGCCCGTCTGTCCCATATTGCCGTGGAACTTACTGAAATAGGAACGGATATTTCCCGCCGTTCTATTTCTGTTATCGGTCGCGGTCTCTACTATAATAGCGACACCCGACGCGCCGTAGCCCTCGTATACTATCTCTTCGTAGTTGATGCTATCGTCAGACGAGAACTTCTTTATGATTCTCTCGATATTATCGTTTGGAACGTTATTTGCCTTCGCCTTTGAGATAAGGTCGCGGAGCTTACTGTTCGTGTTGGGGTTAGGTCCGCCTGCACGAATGGCTACCGCCATTTCCTTTCCTATTCTTGTGAAGACCTTCGCCTTCTGCGCGTCGGTCTTTTCCTTTTTTCTTTTGATGTTATTCCATTTGCTATGTCCTGACATACTTATATCTCCATTATATCTTTTCGGTTTTCTTCATACAGATAAGCTCAAGCGCTTTTCCAAGAACAGCTTTTGCGCAAGAGGTCAGCTTTACGCGCTGAAGTCTTACGTTTTCGCTATCGGCAGAAAGTATCTGACAGTTGTGATAGAATCTGTTGAAGGTAGCGCAGAGGTCGAGTATATATCTGGTAATGAGCGAGGGCTCGTACTGAGCTATCGCATCGGAAACGGTCTCGGGGAAGAGGGCGAGCACCTTTACAAGCTCCTTCTCTTCTTCGCAGATATCTGCGCCCGTCATCTTTCCGTCATTTCCCGCCTTTTCGAGAATACTGCAGGTTCTCGCATAGGTGTACTGTGCATAAGG
>JAZOOB010000053.1:0-29169 GCA_045654845.1 Eubacteriales bacterium
TTGCAAAGAGAACTGTGATATTACGTTTCGCTTTGACGCATAACAGTATATCACAGTTTTTTCTCTTTGTCAAGAAGTGTTTTTACTTTTTGGGGTTGTATTCTCTTCTTAGCTTTATTGCCGAGACGTTTGCTATCGCGCGAAAGACGGTTTCTACTATAAGGATAGCGAAAACTATCATTGCCGCTATCTGCAGCGCTTCGGTAAGATAATATCTGACAAGCTCGGGCTCGTCTTCAAGAATGTAATAAACTACTCGGTAGATGCTTACTCCGGGCACCATGGGAAGAAGTCCGGGTATCATAAGCACCGTCGTCGGTGTCTTTAATATCTTTGAAAGAAGGGTAGCCGACAAAGCGACGAGAAGAGAAGCGAAAAAGGTGGCGAAAAATATGGTGGCGATCTTGTCGACAAGAAGGTAACATAACCAGCCTGCCGCACCGACGATACCGTCAACTACAATATGCTTTCTCGGAATGTCGAAGATGATGGAAAGTGCTATTGCCGCCGCAAAAGCGCCAAGCACCTGTATTATCATATGTATCATAGGACACCTCCTATGAAGGTCGAGGCGAGCGCCAAGCCAAAACCGATGCCGACGGCAAGGGTGGTCGCTGTAACGAGCGCTTCCATAAGGCGTGCGCTACCCGACATAAAGTCGGCATTGAGCAAGTCGTGCACCGCATTTGTAAGCGTAACTCCGGGCAATAGCGCCATTATAGAGCTGGGTAAAAGTATAAGAATATTCAAATCAAGGTCGAATACACTCTGTAACGAACAGCTCGTTATTGCAATAAGAATTCCTATAAGCACGTTGAAAATCGCGGGGTGAAGCACGAGCTTTTTATGTAATCTCGTAATGACCGCAATTATTGCACCGTTTATTCCCGCGACAAGACAGTCGATGGCGCTACCGCTGAGAAGAATGGTAAACGCGCTCGGTGTGAGTATCGTACAAAGCCAGATGAGCCATTCGGGATATTCTCGATGAGCGTCCACCTTCAAAAGAAGGTCGTAAAGCTCCTCTACCGTAAGGGCGCCCGAGCAAAAGCGACGGGATAGCTGATTTACGTTTGCAATCTTTCCGAGATTTATCGTTCTCGATTTTATTCTTTTTGTAGTAGAAAATACCTCTCCGCTCTTGTCCGTGTAGGAAAGAGTAATGGAGGTGGAAAGAGCAGTAACGTCTGCCTCACTCGCTCCCCCTGCCGCAAGCATTCTGCACATAGTATCCTCTGCGCGAAAGGTCTCACCACCGCACGAGGTAATAATGCTACCTGCCAAAAGCACGGACTTTATAAGAAGGTATTCCTTGTCGTTCTTTTTCATATTAACACCTTTAATGTAAACAATACTTGACAAATATCAAAAACGCACGCGCTCGATTTTCGTGACGCGACCTGCGCTCTCATCCAATTCAAAGATTACGCCCTGCGCCTCTATTTCGCCATCCGCCTGACAGAATCTCGACGGCAGGTGGGTGACGTATTTATTTATTGCGCTTTCGGGATTAATTCCGAGAATGCTCTCCTTCGGACCGCACATTCCTATATCGGTAATAAATGCAGTGCCCTTCGGAAGAATTCTTTCGTCTGCGGTCTGTATATGAGTATGAGTGCCGAAGACTATATGAATCTTTCCGTCGAAGTATCGTCCGACTATCCCCTTTTCCCCCGTCGCCTCAGCGTGAAGGTCCAAAATGGCGAAGTCGTATTTTCCTTCCTCTCTTTTAAGTGCTCTTTCAATATACGGAATAGGATTGTCGAGCTGGGGCTCGATAAACATATTGCCAAGCGCGTTTATTATCATAAGGTTATAGCCGTTACAGTCCTGTATCGTATAACCTGCGCCACATACCTCGGCAGGATAGTTTATCGGGCGAATAATTTTATCGTCTGAAGAAAGAAGAGGGTAGATGAGCTTATTCTGCATTGTGTGGTTGCCGCCCGTTATAACGTCTGCGCCGGCAGAAAAAAGCTCACTCGCCTGCTCGGGCGAAATGCCGTATATAAAGCCTGCGTTTTCTCCGTTCACTATAACGAAGTCAATTCTATTCTTTTCTCTATATGACCATAGCTTTTCCTTTAAGTAAAGCACGGTTTTTGAGTCGGTTATATCTCCCAAAGCGAGAATTTTCATAAAGAGTTCCTTCTATAAGTCTTTTTGTAACGTATTTTTGATGCTTTTATAAATATCTTTTTACGAATACAAAAAAGACTTGATTTTGTATTCGTTTTCATATTACAATTTTGAATTCTCGAAAATGAAATCCACCGAAAAGACGGTGGATTTCTTATAAAGTTTTCTTATGTAAATCTTATTTCGCGTAATCGATGGTGCGGCTTTCCCTTATGACGTTGACCTTAATCTGCCCGGGATAGTCGAGATCACCCTCGATCTTCTGTGCTATCTCTCTTGCGAGAATCTTCATATGATCGTCGTCGATCATTTCGGGCTTAACCATTACGCGCACCTCGCGTCCTGCCTGAATTGCGAAGGTCTTGTCGACGCCCTCGAATTCGCCCGCGATCTCCTCGAGCTTCTGCAATCTCTTGATGTAGTTTTCTACGTCCTCGCGACGAGCACCGGGTCTTGCCGCCGAGATAGCGTCTGCCGCCTGAACGATAAATGCGATAGTCGTCTGAGGATCTACGTCGCCGTGGTGAGCTTCGATAGCGTGAATAATTTCACGGCTCTCTCTATGCTTCTTTGCCACCTCGACACCGAGCTGAATGTGTGAGCCCTCTGCTTCCTGCGTAAGAGCCTTACCAATATCGTGGAGAAGGCCTGCGCGCTTAGCCATAGTGCTGTCGACACCCATTTCGTCTGCCATAATTCCCGAAAGGAGCGAAACCTCGATAGAGTGACGGAGTGCGTTCTGACCGAAGCTGGTACGGTACTTAAGTCTGCCGAGCAATCTTACGAGCTCGGGGTTAAGTCCGTGAACACCCGTTTCGAATACAGCCTTTTCTCCTGCCTGCTTTATGGAGTTCTCTACTTCCTTCTGTGCCTTTTCTACCATCTCCTCGATTCTCGCGGGATGGATACGTCCGTCTGCAATAAGCTTTTCAAGTGCTATTCTCGCGACCTCGCGACGAACGGGGTCAAAGCCCGAAATGGTGATAACCTCAGGGGTATCGTCGATAATAAGCTCGACGCCTGTAAGTGTCTCTACCGTGCGGATATTTCTACCCTCGCGTCCTATAATACGACCCTTCATTTCCTCGTTGGGAAGCGAAACGACCGATATAGCGACTTCGCTTACGTGGTCTGCCGCGCATCTCTGTATAGCGAGAGAGAGCAAATCCTTCGCCTTCTCGTTTGCCTCGTCCTTGAAGCGAGCCTCGTATTCGGCTATCTTCAAAGCGGTTTCGTGCGCTATTTCATTTTCGGTCTTGCGGAGAAGCTCTTCCTTCGCTTCCTCTGCCGAAATGCCGGAAATTTTTTCAAGAAGAGAAAGCTGCTGTGCATACGCCTCGTCTATCTTCTTCTTTACAGCGTCTGCTTCATTCTGACGCTCGATGAGCTGAAGCTCTTTTCTTTCAATAGACTCGGTCTTTGCATCGAGGTTTTCTTCCTTCTGGGCGATGCGGCGCTCCATCTTTGCGACTTCCTTGCGGCGCTCCTTCAAGTCCATTTCGGTTTCTTCTCTTATCTCAATAGCCTTGTCCTTGGCTTCAACAAGAATTTCCTTCTTCTTCGCCTCTGCTGTGCGAATAGAATCTTCAAGTATCTTTTTCGCCTGTTCCTCTGCCGAGCCTATTTTCGCTTCTGCGATCTTCTTACGACCGACAATGCCGAAAACAAGACCGAGGATAAGGCCGATAGCGATACCTATTATTCCGTATAGAATTTCCATTTAAACACCTCCTTATTTTGTGCTTGTCAAAAAAATTAGATAAAACTCATAGATAAAAATATTTAATGGCGCTCTCGCGCGAAAAAATTTATTATCCTCGTATGAATGAAGGTCAAAGAACACTCATACAAGATATATTATATATTATTGTAGGCTTTATGTCAAGTGGCACGGCTCTATATTTGCGGTGTTTTTTGAAAATCGAGGGTGTTTTTTCTAAGAAAAGCGAGGTTTTTTGCGCTTTTAAGAATAAAATTAGCACTTAACTCGCAAATTAACAAATAGTTCACAAAAAAAGACCTGTTTGCTATTGACTTTTTGCTTGAAAAGTGGTATTTTATACACGAGATTAGCACTTAACTCTTTTGAGTGCTAAAAAATCACGAGTCTTACGGAGGAGTTACGATGAACGGAAACGAACTGAGCCCAAGAAAAAAGCTTATATTAAAAGCTATTATCGACGCCCACATCGCATACGGCGAGCCTGTCGGATCGAAGTTTCTTTCTATGGATAAGCAGTTGACCTGTTCGTCTGCTACTATAAGAAACGAGATGGCAGAGCTTGAGGCTCTCGGCTATCTTGAACAGCCGCACACCTCGGCGGGAAGAATTCCGTCCGAGCTCGGATATAGATATTACGTAAACTCGCTTCTCTGCGACTACACCTCGACGAGCGCAGAAATAGAGGAGCTCGGCCTTACCTTGAAGAGCAAGATGAAGGAGCTCGACAATCTTTTGGCAGAGGCGTCGAGAATAGCCGCCTCGGTGACAAACTATACGAGCTTTGCTCTGAAGCCGAAAAACGCGACGGTGAAGGTGAGAAGATTCGAGTGCGTATATCTGGACTCTCGCAATTTCGTTTTAGTTATGCTGCTCGAAAATCAAACGGTAAAGACAAAGACCATACACCTCGACTTCAATATAGACAAAGAGGTGCTCGAAAGACTTTCCTTCTTGCTTAATCGCTCGCTTGTGAACGTGAGCGCAGACGACATTCTTCTTTCCGAAATTATGAAGCTCGAAAGGGAAATGGCAGGCGCTTCGGCGATAGTCACCCCGATAGTCAAGGCGATCCACGAGACCTTAAAGGAGCTTGACGGCGGAGACATAAGAATGGAAGGTGTAAACCATCTTTTACAATATCCCGAATATACCGACTTGGAGGAGCTTCGCTCTCTTATCGGTGTGATAGAGGATAAGGAGCAGTCACTGAACCTTATACCGCTTGATAAATCCAGCGCTGACGACATAAACGTATTTATAGGAAGCGAAAACAGCGTGCGGGTGATGAGCAACTCGACCTTGGTATTCAAGAGTATAAAGCAAGGAGAAAGAGTAATAGGTGCTATCGGTATCATAGGACCGAGAAGAATGAATTACTCGAAGGTCATTTCCACGATAGACCGTCTGGCAAGCGGAATTGACAATCTTATAAACGACGAAAATCAAGATAACGAATAGGAAGGCTGAAAAATGACCGAAAGAGAAGAGACCCTCGCACAAAACGAGGAAATAAAGGAAAATAAAGAAGCCCCCTCGCCTGCGAAGGAAGAAAAGGGGCAGAAAAAGGAAGCAAGCAAGCAAAAAGCCGAGCTTGCAGCGGCAAAAGAGGATTTAAAAAAGGCGAAGGAAGAGTTTGATGCGTTAAACGACAAATATCTTCGCTTGGCAGCAGAGTATGATAACTTCAGAAAGCGTAGTGCAAAGGAAAAGGAAGGAATTTATTCCGACGCGGTATCAGCTATCATAAAAGAGGTGCTTCCGATATTCGACAACCTTGAGCGCGCCGCTATCTATGAAAGTGCCGAAAAGGTGGCAGAAGGACTCGCAATTACAGCGAAGAGCATTGAAGGCGTACTTGCAAAGGCGGGAATCGAAAAATTCGGTGCGGCAGGAGAGCCCTTTGACCCGAATCTTCATAATGCGGTATTGCATATAGAGGACGAAAGTCTTGGCGAAAACGTAATAGCCGAGGTCTTTCAGACAGGGTATCGCTTAAAGGATAAGGTGATACGCTACGCGATGGTAAAGGTCGCAAACTAAACTTTACAAAAAACACGCAAAAAGAAAAAACAATTAAAAATATAAAAAACACACATATATAATGGAGGAAAATTATTATGGGAAAAATTATTGGTATAGACTTGGGAACAACTAACTCCTGCGTTGCAGTTTTCGAGGGTGGCGAGCCCATCGTCATTCCTAATCCCGAAGGAGCGCGCACCACACCTTCCGTCGTCGCATTTTCCAAGACGAACGAGAGAATGGTAGGTCAGGTAGCGAAGCGTCAGGCGGTTACCAACCCCGACAGAACCGTTAGCAGTATCACGCGCCACATGGGTAGCGATTATAAGGTAAATATAGACGGCAAGTCCTATTCTCCTCAGGAGATTTCCGCTATGGTTCTTCAGAAGCTGAAGGCAGACGCGGAGGCTTATCTCGGCGCACCCGTAACTCAGGCGGTAATCACCGTACCCGCATACTTCTCCGACGCACAGCGTCAGGCGACCAAGGACGCGGGAAAGATAGCAGGTCTTGAGGTTCTTCGTATCATAAACGAGCCGACAGCTGCAGCTCTTGCTTACGGTATGGATAAGGAAACCGAGCAGAAGATTATGATATTCGACCTCGGTGGCGGTACTTTCGACGTATCCTTGCTCGAAATCTCCGACGGTGTATTTGAGGTTCTTGCTACCGCAGGTAACAACAAGCTCGGTGGTGACGACTTCGACGAAAGAGTTATTACTTGGATGGCAGAGATCTTTAAACAGGAAAACGGAATCGATCTCCGTCAGGACAAGATGGCTCTTCAGCGCTTGAAGGAAGCGGCAGAGAAGGCGAAGATAGAGCTTTCGGGTATGACCACCACACAGATAAGCCTTCCCTTCATCACAGCGGACGCGACAGGTCCTAAGCACTTTGAGGCAACTCTTACCCGCGCTAAGTTTGACGAGCTTACTCACGACTTGGTAGAGGCTACGATGAAGCCCACCAAGCAGGTTCTCGCAGATGCAGGCCTCAGCGCATCCGACGTAAATAAGATACTTCTCGTCGGTGGTTCTACAAGAATTCCCGCCGTACAGGAAGCAGTAAAGAACTTTATAGGCAAAGAGCCCTTCAAGGGCATTAACCCCGACGAATGCGTTGCGCTCGGTGCGGCTATTCAGGGCGGTGTCCTCGGTGGCGACGTAAAGGATCTTCTCCTTCTCGACGTTACTCCTCTTTCCTTGGGTATTGAAACTCTCGGTGGCGTATTCAACCGCATTATCGACAGAAACACCACTACTCCCGTAAAGAAGAGTCAGATCTATTCCACCGCAGCAGATAGCCAGACCTCTGTTGAAATTCACGTTCTTCAGGGTGAGCGCGATATGGCGGCAGGAAACACCACGCTTGGTAGATTCGTCCTTGACGGAATCCCTGCAGCACCCAGAGGTGTTCCTCAGATAGAGGTAACCTTCGATATCGACGCAAACGGTATAGTAAACGTAACTGCTACCGACAAGGGAACCGGTAAGGAACAGCACATCACCATTACCTCTTCGACCAATATGAGTCAGGAGGACATCGACCGCGCAGTTCGCGATGCAGAGAGATTTGCAGAAGAGGATAAGAAGCAGAAGGAAGCTGTCGAAACCAAGAACCGCGCGGAAAGCCTTATTTTCCAGAGCGAAAAGGCGCTTGGCGAGATGGGCGACAAGGTAAGTGACTCTGATAAGGCAAACGTACAGAGCGCAATCGATAAGTTGAAGGAAACCGTAAAGGGTAACGATACCGACGCTATAAAGGCAGACACCGAAGCACTTGAAAAGGCATTCTACGCTCTTTCCGAGCAGCTCTATAAGCAGGCTCAGGCTGATCAGGGCGCACAGGGCGCACAGGGCGCATCCGGCGACGGCACTTACTACAATGCCGACTACGAGGATAAGACCGGCGAATAATTTTTGTAAGAGTGGGGGGCATAGCGCCCCCTATTCGAGCGAATGCCAACTTTAATTTACACCAACATCTATTTGATTTTTTAACTTTCATTCGATTTTTTAGGAGATATTTATGGCTGAAAAGCGAGATTACTACGAGGTCTTGGGCGTAAGCAAAAACGCGACAGAGGCTGAGCTTAAAAAAGCGTATCGCACGCTGGCGAAAAAATATCACCCGGATATGAATCCCGACGACAAGGAAGCCGAGCAGAAGTTCAAGGAAGTGAACGAGGCGTACGGTGTCCTTTCCGACCCCGACAAGAAGAGCAAGTACGACCAGTTTGGCCACGCGGCATTCGACCAGACGGGCGGAGGCTACGGTGGCGGATTTGGCGGCGGATTCGATTTTTCGGATATTTTTTCTTCCTTTTTTGGCGGAGCTTCGGGCTTTGGCGGCGGTGCTTCGAGCGCGAATAGAGCGACGGCAGGAGACGACGTATTTACAAAAATAGAGATTTCCTTTGAGGAAGCGGCTTTCGGCTGTAAGAAGGACGTAAACTTCAACCACGTAGAAAAATGCCCCGAATGTAACGCTACGGGAGCAGAGAAGGGCACGAAGCCCGAAACCTGCGCAAGCTGTCACGGAACGGGACAGGTCACCGTGCGACAGAATACCGCATTCGGCGCGTTTCAGTCTACTCGCCCCTGCCAGAGCTGTCGCGGTACGGGTAAGATAATAAAGACACCCTGCAAAAACTGTAACGGACGCGCATACGTTAAGGTAAAAAAGAAGCTTTCGGTAAACATTCCCGCAGGCATTGACCACGGAATGAGAATAGCGCTTCGAAATGAAGGTGACGTGGGAAGAAACGGCGGGCCGACGGGCGACCTTATTTTAGAGGTGCGCGTAAAGAGACACCCCATTTTTGAGCGTGAGGGCAATAACATTTACTGCGAAATCCCGATTTCCTTTACCGAAGCGGCTCTCGGCGCGGAAATAGACGTGCCGACGCTTGAGGGAAATAGCAAATATAGTATTCCCGAGGGTACGCAGACGGGCACTTCCTTCAAGATGAACGGAAAGGGCATTTCGGATATAAATACAAAGAGAAAGGGCGACCTTATCTTTACAGTAAACGTAGAAGTGCCGAAAAACCTCAATTCGCGTCAGAAGGAAATCCTTTCCGAATTCGCAAAAACCTGTGACGAAAGCAACAATGCGAAGAAGAGCTCATTCTTCAAAAAGATTTTCAACAAGTAATAAAAATAAGTAAAAACGAGGAGGGATGGTATGTCAAAAAAGCGCCGTTTCTGCTCGTTTTTTGCCATTTTGACTATTTTAGTTTACATATTTTCGATTTCTGCCATAGCAATAGAGCCACCAAGCGAGGTTTTGGAGGCGACCTCGGCACTGCTTGTAAATATTGAGACCGAGAGTATAGCCTATGAGCACGACGTCGACGTCGAGCTTATGCCGTCGGCAAGCACCAAATTAATGACAGCATATCTCGCCTACGGACAATTGAAGGACCGCCTCTACGAAAGAGTGCTTATTACCGAGGATATGACCGAGGGATATAAAAACTATCAGTCCTTTCATACGGGAGAGTGGAAGAGCCTTTTTGATTATAAAGGGCAATACGTAGAGATAAGCGACCTTTTTGAGCTTCTGCTCATCAGTGGCTCAAACGACGCGGCAAGCGCACTCGCCGTGCTTTCATACGGAAGTGAAGCCGAATTCGTTTCCAAGATGAACGAAAAGGCGCTTGAGCTCGGTATGAATGCAACCGTCTATAAAAACGCGACGGGAATAAATCTTTTGGGTGCGAAAACGACGGCTCGCGACACTGCAAAAATCGCCTGCGTCTTTTACGACAACGCGTTTTTACTTAATATTTCGTCTTCCTTTATGGCGAAAATCAAGGTTGGCGGAGATGAGGTAAGCATCTATAACAGAAACCCCGTGTCCTCTAATTACTACGAAACGGGATATTATGACACAACGATAAAGGGAATAATTTACGGCGCATCCTCTCGCACCGACGCCTGCCTTATAACCGAAAAGGCAGAGGGAAATCTCTCTTACATTTCTATTGTAATGGGCGCGGACAGAGACAGCTCTATCGTGGACGCGCAAGGAAAAAAGAGAAACGCGTTTACGCTTTCTTCTCACCTGCTCGACTACGGAACGAAGGAATTCGCTTTAAAATGCGTCCTTGAAAAGCACAGAATTTTCGCAGAGCTTCCCGTAAAGCTTTCCAGACAGGCGGATTTTGTGACGCTCGTGCCGAGAGAAAGAATTTTCGCCTTCCTGCCAAAGAACGTAGACCTTGAAAAAGACCTCACCTTTGACGTGAGCGTCGAAAAGACGTGGCTCGAAGCACCTGTAATGCAGGGCGAGACTCTTGGTAGCGTTAAGGTTATTTATGACGGAAGGGTTCTGGGCGAAACCGAGCTTGTGACAAACTCGGCGGCGTCAAAGAGCATCGTACTTGAAGCGAGAGACTTCTTTTTGAGGGTGTTTAAAAACCCGATTACGATTATAGCAATAATTCTGATAATATTCGGTATAGGCGCACTCGTCCTTTACCGTTCACATAACGAGGCTCTTATTCTGCGCGAAGAGAATGAAGAAAGGCGCAGAAAGGAAGAGAAGAACAAAGAAAAAATTTTGGGAGAAAAGGAAAATGAGAATAGTAATTAAGATAGGCACCTCGACTCTGACTCACGAAACAGGCAGACTCAACATAAAAAGCACCGAGACTCTTTGCAAGATAATAAGCGACTTGAAGAATATGGGCAACGAGGTCATAATGGTAAGCTCGGGTGCAATAGGAATGGGCACGGGCAAGCTGGGGCTCAAGGAAAAGCCGAAGGAAATAAGAACCAAGCAGGCAGCGGCGGCAGTCGGTCAGTGTGAGCTTATGTATACCTACGACAAAATGTTTTCCGAATATAGTCATACTATCGCCCAGATACTTATAACAAACGACGACTTTTCGCACGAGGACCGTCATGAAAACTTTGAAAACACGCTGAACACTCTGATTGAAATGGGCGCAATCCCGATAATTAACGAAAACGATACGATAGCCACCGACGAAATAAAGGTGGGCGACAACGATACGCTTTCCGCCTTGGTGGCGAAGAGTGTGCGCGCAGATCTTCTTATAATTCTTTCCGATATTGACGGTCTTTACACCGCAGATCCGAGAAAGGATAAGAACGCGACACTCATTCCTTACGTAGAAAAGCTGACCGACGAGATGATAGCGTCGGGCGAAGGGGCAGGCTCGCCTCTCGGCACGGGTGGAATGAAGACCAAGCTTGATGCGGCAGGGATATGTATGTCGAGCGGTTGCGATATGATAATAATGAACGGCAAGAAGCCCGAGCTTCTTTACGATATTTTCGAGGGCAAGAGCGTCGGCACAAAATTCAAAGCGGAGAAGAACTGATGATATACGAAATGCTGAAAAAAGCGAAGGCGGCGAGGAGCAAGGCACAGTCGCTTTCAAACACCGAAAAAAACAGAGCGTTAAACGCTATGGCAGACGCGCTGGTTTCGGAAAAGGATAGTATTCTTTTAGCAAACGAGAAGGACCTTCTTTCTGCCACCGAGCTTTCCGACGTTATGAAGGACAGATTGCGCCTGTCTGAAGAGAGAATCGTTTCTATGGCAGACGGACTTCGCAAGGTAGCGACGCTACCCGACCCGAATGGCAGACTGCTTGAAACAAAAAAGCATAAAAACGGACTTCAGATATCCAAGGTGTCGGTGCCCTTTGGCGTTATTGCCGTAATTTTCGAGAGCAGACCAAACGTGGCGGCAGATACGGCAGGACTTGCCTTGAAGAGTGGAAACGTTTGTGTTTTGCGAGGTGGAAAGGAAAGCTACAATTCCTGCCTTGCTATCGTTTCTGCACTCAAAAAAGGACTTCGCGCTTGCAATATAAGCGAGGATATTATTAATTTAGTCGAGGATAAGTCGAGAGAGGGCGCGAACATACTTATGACCGCCACAGAATATATAGACCTTCTTATTCCGAGAGGTGGCGCGGGGCTTATCCGCGCGTGTGTAGAAAACGCGACAGTACCCTGTATTGAAACGGGTACGGGAATCTGCCATATCTACGTCGACGAATATGCCGACAAAGAAAAGGCGCTGAATATAATAGAAAATGCAAAGACCAGCCGTCCGTCTGTATGTAATGCAGAGGAGGTTTGTCTTGTATGTGAAAAAATAGCAAAGAAATTTTTGCCCGCCTTAAAGGAACGCTTGGTTGATAAGAGAGTAGCCGAGGGAAAAATCCCCGTAGAGCTTCGCCTTTGTGAAAAGGCGGCGGAAATAATCGAGGGAAAAGCAGCTGAAGAAAAGGACTTTTCTACCGAGTTTCTCGATTATATACTCGCAGTCAAGGTGGTAAAGAACGTAGACGAGGCAATTTCGCACATCGACTCGCATTCCACTCATCACAGCGAGGCTATAATCACCGAATTGCAGATAAATGCCGACAGATTCGTTTCTTCTATCGACAGTGCGGCTGTATACGTAAACGCGTCGACGAGATTCACCGACGGTGGAGAATTCGGTCTGGGTGCAGAGATAGGAATTTCTACCCAGAAGCTTCACGCGAGAGGTCCTATGGGAATAAACGAGCTTAATACCTATAAGTATATAATTCGCGGAGAGGGACAGACGAGGTAAATTATGAAATATAAGGTTGGTTTTATAGGCTGTGGTAATATGGGCGGTGCGCTTTTGCGCGCGGTCATCAAAAACGCAGGAGCAGAGAATTGCGCGGTCTGTGAGCAGGCGAAAGAAAAGGCAGAGGAATTTATTTCGCTCGGCGCTTCCTTTCTTTCTGCCAATGAGCTTGCAAATAGCTCGGAATTCGTCTTTTTTGCGGTAAAGCCACAGGTAATGGGCGAGGTCGTTTCGGGAATTTCGGACGCAAAAACCGAGAATACGGTATTCGTGACTATGGCGGCGGGACTTGAAATGACGAAAATAGAGAGCTTTCTCAAAAGAAAAGCACCGATAATCAGAATAATGCCGAATATCCCCTGCGGTGTGGGAGAGGGAGTTTTACTCTACTCTTGTAATGAGCTTGTCACAGAGGAAGCGGAAAAGGAATTTCTCTCGCATCTTTCTGGTGTCGGTCTTATAGACAAAATCCCCGAGGACAAAATAGACGCGGCGAGCGTCGTTTCGGGTTGCGGACCTGCTTTTGTATACCTTTTTGCCGATGCAATAGCGAAGGGGGCGCGCGAGTGCGGTCTTGATGAAGAAAAGGCGGTACTTTACGCCATTCGTACTCTTCGCGGCGCTTCTTATATTATGGAAGATAGCGACTGTCCGACAGAGGACTTGGTGCGCGCGGTATGTAGCCCGAAGGGCTCTACTATCGAGGGCGTCGACGCACTAAAGAAAGAGGGCTTCGAAGAGATAGTTAAAAAGGCGGTAAGAGCCTCGTTTGATAGGACTAAGGAATTAAAGAAAATGTAAAAAAGAGCAGAGGATAAAACCTCTGCTTTTTATTATGAATTAAGAAAATCTATCATTTTCTTTATATATAGCTTTTCGTAGTCGGACTTGTAGTCAATGCACTCGTAGTAGATTTTGAACATTCTGCCGACGTAAAGCTCTTTTTGTTCTTCTAATTCGTATCTCTTTTTGGCGAAGTCCTTTCTCGCTTCCACAGAAAGTCCTTTTTCAAGAGGCTCGGCAATATTGAGGTTTCTTTCGATATAGGCGATTCCTCGGAGAATGTCGGAAATATCAAAGAGCTCGCGAAGAGCGCCCTTGAATTCATATTCGCCCGAAAAGTCGGTTTTTTCTATTTTTCCTATCGCCTGTAAGAATATCTCTGCCATTATATGATTTCCGTGCGCGTTAGGGTGTATACGGTCGAGGGCTGTAAACAATTCTTTACCAACAAGATTATACATAGGCGTGTGGAAGTCGATGAACTTACAGTTCTTTTCGCGCGCAAAGGCGGAAAGAAATTTCGTCATCTCAGAAAGACCTGCATTACAGTCCGAGTTTACGTAACGTGTGGGGTCTATAAGCACCTCGCCGTTATCGTAGGCGGTGGGTGAGCAGATAACAACCTCGCACCCGAAATTTTCACATACAGAGTAAAGCTTTCTTATGTTTGCTTCATAGCGAGTAAGCGCTGTCATTCTGCGCTCTATCTTATCACCTTCGTTATAAGAGGGCGAATACGCACTGATATCCACGTCGTTCATACCGAGCATAATAACTATGTAGTCGGGACAATGCACGAAAGCCTCTTCGTATATGCATTTCGTCATTTCTGCCGTGCCTGCGCCTGCGCGTCCACAGTTAAAGACCTTGATTCTATCGTTTTTTAAGTGGTCGTAGACTTCATAGACCCAAGCGCCTGCCGCCGTTATACTGTCGCCCAAAAAGCAGACCGAGCTGTTTTTTCTGAACATAAGACACCTCTTGTTTTTTCTTTTAATATAATAATTATAGCTCACGAAAAATCGGTTTGTCAAGGACTTTCAGAACTAAAAAAATATTTATGGCTTTTTTATCTTTTGCTATTGACTTATATAAAATAAAGTAATACAATAGGAAAGGAAAGAGCCGAAAAATCAGTAATTCAAGCGAGGTTTTAGCTATGGCAAGAAAAGAAGTCAATATGCTGTCCGGTTCTATAATGAAGGGGCTTTTCGCTATCGCCCTTCCCATTATGGTAATGAACGTCTTGCAGTCGCTTTTCAATATGGCGGATATGACTGTCTTGGAGATATTCGACACGGGCGACGGATATGCTGTCGGCTCTGTCGGTGTATGTAGTACGCCTACCGCGCTTATTACGGGAATTCTTATAGGAATTGCCTCGGGCGCAAACGTAGTTATCGCCCGTTACATAGGAAGCGGTGATAGAGAAAGACAAAACCGCGCAATAGGCACTTCTGTCGTTTTTTCGGTGATTGGCGGTCTTTTCCTTGCAATACTCGGTATCATTTTTGCAGAGCAGATTTTAGGTCTTGTAAACTGCCCACCCAAGCTTCTTGCACAGGCGAAGCTGTATTTCAGAATATATTTCGCCGGCGCACCTATACTTATGCTATATAATTTTTCTGCCGCTATTCTTCGCTCGGCGGGCGACACCAAGCGACCTATGATATATATTATTATCGGTGGAATAGCAAACGTGGCATTTAACTGTCTTTTCGTCGGCGTTTTTGATATGAGCGTCGCGGGTGTTGCCATCGCTACCGTAATTTCTTGGGTCATTTCTGCTACACTTTGCGTCATCACCTTGGTAAAAAATGAGGGAACTGTAAAAATAGAAAAGAAATATCTGAAAATCTACGGAAGAGAATTGAAGGAAATTCTCTATATAGGTGTACCCGTCGGATTGCAGTCGTTTTTCTATTCTGTCGCAAATATGATGATTTCCGGCTCTGTCAACACGTTTGGCGAGGAGGCCACGACAGGAGTTTCTATTGCAAACCAGTTCGACGCTATGACGTATCATATAGTAATGGCACCGTCTTATGCACTTATGCCGTACGTCAGCCAGAATTTAGGAAACAGAAACGTAAAGAGAGCGCAGAAATCTGTTCTCTCGGGAATTTTGATAGCCGTGATTATGGGCGCAGCCTTCGGCGCGCTTATGGTCATATTCTCGGCTCAGCTCGCGTCGATTATGACCGACATTCCAAACGTTATAAAATACGCTCAGCAAAAGATGAATATTATATCCGCGACCTA
Organism: Eubacteriales bacterium; assembly: GCA_045654845.1. Lineage (GTDB taxonomy): Bacteria > Bacillota > Clostridia > Oscillospirales > CAG-272 > UBA1740. Next base: position 15,533 of record JAZOOB010000053.1, read on the forward strand.
CTTTATCCACGGAATAAACGAAGCTCTTGCCGCCTCGCTTCGCGGAATGAAAAGGCCTATTACACCCGCTGTATCTACCTTTCTCTTTTCCTGTGTTTTCAGGGTTCTTTGGGTCATATTCCTGTTCCCGCTTGTGAATAGCATAACGTTCTTGTATATCGTATGGCCTGTCAGCTGGGCACTTTCCATTCTTTTACAGCTTCCGTTCTGTATTTTCGGAATGAAAAAAGAGCGAAAAAGAATAGAAGAAACCTATAAATTAAAAATAGAAGCATAAAAAAGAAAGCCTGTGTGGAAATCCACACAGGCTTTTGCTATATAAACATTAGTTTACACTTTAAATTCGTAGCTACCTGCGTCGAGCTTCTCGGTCTTGCCCTTCAAGATAAGGGTGAAGGGGTAGGGAGAGCTTATCGCAAGCACACCGTCGGAAAGACAAACCGAAAGACCGCGTACCTTCGCCTCAAAGTCGGTAATTTTGTCAACAAGGCAGGGAGAAATAACGAGGTCGTCCCAGCCAAAGCCGTTCAGATTGATACCTGCTACGTATCTGAAGAACCAGCCGTCCACCATAGCCATAAACTGATGATTAAGGCTGGAGTAGTGTCCGTTCTGATTTTCCTTCGTGCGATAGTCGAAGCGTTCTGCCAAGGTGGTTATGCCGTCTGCGACCATCTTCGCATAGCCCATCTTCTCGGTGTTGGTAAGAATATCGAAGAGAAGGTCGTTATAGCCGTACGTTCCAAACACGTCGAATACCATTCGAAGACCGTGAATACCGCAGCGAAGCGCGTTTCCGTTTTCGCGCGCCTGTCTTGCCGCATCGTCTACGTGAGACTGTTTTTCAGCTTCTTCGAGCATTCCCGAGAATACCGAGCCGACAAGTGTTGTGAAATGACGGTTATTAAGCTCACCGTTTTCGACGTATTTGTTACGGAAGTCGCGCTTGATAGCCTCGGCAAGCTCGAGCCAGTAAGCGTCATCCTTTCCGAGAGACTTCGCCATTTCTGCCATCATAAGAGCGTCAATGCGATAGTAGATAGTGTCGGTTATCTCGATAGGGCACTTCGCCTGTACGCTTACCCAGTCGCCGACACCGAAGTCCATAAGATTGTTTTCGCTACGCGATGCAAAATAGTCCATCGCTCTTTCCATATTATCCCACATAAGCTCGGCAATACGCGAGTCACCGCTATATTTGTAAGCATAGTAGGGAATATGTATTATCGCACTCGACCAGTCAAGTCCGTTTGCGAAGCTGTAAGGCCAGTTTCCACGGCAGGGAACGATAGAGGGTAAAAGTCCCGAGGGGTGCTGTGCATCCTTGAAGTTGAGCATCCATTCGTAGTACATATCGTAGGAGTCGAATTCCATAGATATGACCTCGCTCGTGAGCATTCCGTCACCCGTCCACTCGTTCTGCTCTCTTTGAGGACAGTCGAGCATTGCACCGTGAGTGTTTGCGAGAATTGAGCGCTCGCAGTATTTATGTATTTCGTTAAGAATATCGTTATTACACTTAAAGCTCGAGATGACGGGCATATCGGTGTGCGACTTTATAGCGTACACCTCGCAGTTTTTAGCGCCCCATACCTCGATATAGCGGAAGCCGTGATAGGAGAAATAAGGCTCAAAGACCTCGCCTACCTCACCTCTGGGAGTATAGCGGTCACGGTGGTACATAAACGCCGTCTTGCTCATACCCTCGTTTGATGCGTGGAGTCCGTCGTCGGTGATCCACTCGGAATAGAAGGTGGTTATATCCTCTGTATGCTCTTCGTTCAGAACGAGGCGAATCCAACCCGAAATATTTTCACCGAAATCGTAAAGTCCGGGAGCGATTTCCTTGCCCTTGATTACAGCCTTTACTCGCTCGGGCGGGCAGACCTTTTTACGAAAAGCACCGCCGGGACCCGCGCAGATAGCGGCGGGATTCCAAGAATCGACAGGAGTCTCGGGTTTCGACCAGTCGGCAATCACCTTTTTCGCGTCCCATATCTCACCGCAACGACGCATAGAGAAGAGCACGGGGGATTCTTCTGTAAGGAAGGAAGTGTCGCTGACGATAGTTTCCTTTTCGCCCGACTTGTATTCAATATCCATCTGCGCTATCATTCTCGGCAGATTCATTCTATACTGGTTTTCGGGGTCAGCCAAAAGAATGTGACCTATAAGCGCGCCGAAACGGTTTTTTCCTACCTTTACGAGCTCGGTAAGGTCAAATTCGTTATAAACGACGCTTCTTTCATACTGTGCCTGCTGTGTCGGACGGATAGAATCAGGCAATCTCTCGCCATTTAAGTAGTATGCCGCCTGTCCAAGACCGCACACGGAAAGTATAACCGATTTTACATCCGCTTTAATCTCAAAGTCTCTTACAATGTAGGGCGCAGCAGGAGGAGTCTGTACGGGAGGGTGTCCCCAGTCCTTTCTGTCAATGCGCGTAATCCATTTCGCTTTTTCAAACATAGCTTTTCCCCCATAAAAGAAAAATCAAATCAAAAAGTCGGTGTATTAAATACACCGACTTTATTTTAACATACCAAAGGTGTCAAGTCAACCGTTTTGTATTCTTTTGTGCTTAGTTTTTCTGTTAATCTATTGATAAGTAATCATTAAAATAAAGAGATAAGAGCAAAGAAGGATATATTAAACAATACCAAAGAGAAAATAGTAGTAGCAAGACCTATGATGCCTAAAACAAGGGTAGCGATAGGCTTTGCGCAGGTTGCCTTTCTTGCATTGAAGGTTTTTATTGAGGAAATGCTGAAAGCCAAGGATATTAAGAGAGGGGGGAGCGCCAAAACCAAGAATACCATTCCCGTTGCATTTCCGATTTCATACGCAACCATCGAAAAAATGAGGGCAAAATAGGTAACGAAGAAAGCAACCCAAGAAAGAATAGTCGCAGCAAGCGCCTTTCCAAAGCCGAACATTCTGTTGTCGGGCTCGGGCATTTTATTCATGCTCTCCATGATGTAATCCGGATCTATTGTGACAGTTTCCTTTGCAAGGCATTCGTTACAAACTGTTCCGGATTCAATTTCTTTTCCACATTTGTTACAATACATAGTTAATCTCCTTTTATATTAAAATTTTTATTATTATTCAGAGAGGTCAATGCCCGAAAAAATTCTTATCCTTTCGGGTGTGGGGGACGAGACAGACCAGATATATTCTTTTCCTTCGATTGTTATAGAATCGGTTTTAAACGACTCTTTTTTTGTGTCGCAGGCTTTCGGGTCAAAGGAATCCTTTTTCTTCGATTTGAATATTGCCTCCTTTGCCGTCCAGATTTTTATAAACTGAGTATTTTTTTCAATCTCGGGCAGCTTTTCAAGGTCAAAAAGCTCTTCTTCGTTCATCATACGAGAGGCAAGCTCAGAGGTGCGGTGCTCGCGTACAAGCTCTATGTCTATACCCACCGAATCGCGAGAAACTGCGACAGCCAATGCGCCCTCACTGTGAGAAAGCGATATTTCCGCCCCCAAAACAGACCAAGCGCCAAAGCTCTCTTTGACAAAGGAAAGCTTTTCACCGCGCAGACCGAAGCTGCGCTCAAGGGCATAGCAAAGAAGCTTCCACACGAAATATTTTTCACGCTTTACCTTCTCATTTGATACTGCTTCTATTTCCTTTTGTCTCGCTTTACAGTTAAGCGAAGCTATGGGAGCATCCTTTGGTAACGCGGCAATATACACGTCAACGACGGGAATCTTTCGGAAAAGGGCGCGTACGTCCTCTGCCTGACGGCATATCTGCACACCCGTCACACACTCATTAGCAAAATGCTCGCAGTTATTATAAAGAATGTGATATCCGCGCATTCCCAGCTTGGATCTTGCATATTCGACGGCGTCCTTCGGCTTTCGGTTTTTCTTTCTTTCCTTGCGCTCGAATTCGCACACCTCAAGAAATCCACCTACGAGGAAAGCATCTATATCCGTGCTGGTGACCTCTATTTCCGAGTCCTTGAGATGCAGTCTCTCTGAGGGTGGAGGTCCGAACTGGATAACCTCTTCGTCGGAAACGTAGACGCCGAAGTGATAGAGGCTACCTATTGAAACACGGATCATATCTCCGAATTCGGGTTTTTTATAGGTCCACTTCATTGCGTTTTCTTTTCAATGTAGTCTATAACGTCGCAGACGGTCTTGAAGTCTGCGAATCCCACGTCGTCAAAGCGTATGCCGAAAAATTCTTCGATAGCAATAACTACGTAAAGAATTCCGACAGAAGAGAGTCCCACGTCGGCAACCAAGTCCGACTGCTCGTTAAGAGTCTGGATATCAATGCTCTCTGTGGGCATCGCCATTCTCATAACATCTGCAAGCTTTTCTTTGATTTCATTTCTTGACATTCCCATTTAAGTTTCTCGCAATCTTCATCGCAGGGGTACGAACAAAGTCGGTATCTCTTATGATGATTTTATTTATTCTTTCAAATGAAGGTAATGCTTCGTTTATCTTCGCAACCTCGCCCTTTAAGTATGAGTGAAGGTCCTCTATGCCGAGCTTCTTCACTATATCCATTCTGGGCAGGACCTCAAGGACGAGCATTTCTCTGCCGTTTTCGTCCGATGCATAGACAAGGCAGTCCTGTATAACGTCGAGCGCGTAAAATTTAACCTCAAGCTCAGCGGGTGAAACGTTTTCACCCGAGGAAAGAACTATTATCTCTTTTGTTCTTCCCGTTATGTAAAGGAAGCCCTCGTCGTCTATTCTGACAAGGTCGCCCGTCTTGAAAAATCCGTCTTCGTATGCTATAGCATTGTCTTCATCGGTGACGTAGCCGTCCATCATGTTGACGCCCTTGAGCCAGAGCTCGCCATCTACTATTTTATATTCCATTCCGTCATAGATAAGACCGACGGAGTCGGGCTTTCTCACCGCCTCAGGATTTCCCGAAACGAGATTTGCGGACTCGGTAAGACCGTAGCCGGGGAGCAGGGCAATTCCCATTTTGTCGTATTCCTTTACAAGATAAGGAGCGACGGGGGCTGCACCGCATATAATGGTTTTCAGGTCGCTACCGAGCATGTTTCTGCCAAACTGTCGGGAGAGATTAAGTGCCATTTCTGCAAGAGCAGGAACGAGCACGAGAATGGTGGGCTTGAATACTGCTATATCGCGGAACATATCCTTGTTGTTGCGGCAGATAAAGAGTGCGCTGCCCGTATAAAGCGAGGTCATAAGGTTTCTTATAAGTCCGAAAACGTGTGTAAGCGGAAGGACTAAAAGATATCTTTCTTCAAATATTGTTTTAATACCGTAGCAGCCGTTTTTAGTGCCTGCCATTATTGCTCTGTGGCTGAGCCTTGCGCCCTTGCTCTTTCCTGTCGTGCCGCCTGTGAAGAGAAAAGCGCAGGGAGTTTCTGCGGGCACGGGGATTGCGGGGAGCTTTTCCTCGGAATCGGAGGATGAGAGAATAAGGCTGACATTAGGGAGCTTTTCCTTTACCACGCTGACCTTTTCTTCGAGCGTTGCGTCGTATACTATCGCTTTAAGACCAAACTTATATGCAATACCGAATACGGTATTCGCATCAAGATGTGCGGGCAGAAGAACGGCGGGAAGAGCAAAGGTAGCGGCGGCTAAAAACGCTTTTACAAAGCCTAACGAATTAGGACAGAGAACAGCTACGAGAGAGCCGGGCTGAACACCGTTTTCACGGAATACGCTTCTGAAAGACGAAACCATGCTATCAAGCTGGGAATAGGTGTATTCTACGCCCTCGTCAACAATAGCAATATTGTCGGGATAAGTTTTTGCGCTGTGATCAAACATTTCTGTCACAGATGAAAAGTCTACTATTTTAGAAAAGGTTTCCTTGTCTGTATATTTTTCAAACTTTTTTGACATCTTCTGTTTCTCCTGCGGTTATTTGATGATTGTTTTCTTTGCTCAGCTTTTTGTAAACGGGGAGCGATTCGAAATACTCTCGCAAGGCGAGTTCCTTCTGTCGCAAAAGCTCAGTCGCCGTATTGAGCTGCTCCATTGTAGGCAGTGCGCCCGTCTCTTCTCTGACGAAAACAGGCTCACCGATTACTATTCTTTGTCTTTGATACCACTTCTCTCGCTTTGCTATGTAAAGGGGCAGAATAGGAGCGCCTGCCTTGTGCGCCATGAGAGCAGCCCCAGATTTAAATGCGAGAATGCTGTCGTCCTTCGCCCTGTTCAGCTGTCCTTCGGGGAAGATAACTACCGCGCCTCCCTCTTCAAGTGCGGACACAGTATCGTGAAACGAGGAAAGACTGAAATTTTCCTTATCGACCATAATACAGTGCATTTTATTGAAGAAAGTCGCTTTCAGCTTTGTATTGTAGAGGTCCTTTGTGGCGAGGCAGTGCAAGCGCCTCCAAGGAAATGCCACGTGTACTGTTACGGGGTCTGTGAGGCTCTTGTGGTTAGCCGATATAAGAAGTGCGCCCTTCGGTATTTTTGTCTTATACGGGCGATATATCTTCGGGCGAAGCCACAACAGTACGGGAATGGCTCCCGTAAATTTTACAAAGTCGTACCAGAAATTATAAAAGAGCTTCTTCTTTTTCCTTTGCTTCAAGGATTTTTCCGAGTTCAATTACTTTACTCCTAACATATGCGTTTATATTATTTATATTCTCTTTTTCAGAGAGATTGCTATCGTACAATGCAGACACGTAGATAGGCTTTCCTATCACTATTTTTTCGCGCTCGCGACTAAACGGCTTTGCGTTATTGTAGATGGGTATTATAGGTGCGTCCGATTCAAGTGCCAGATAAACGTAGCTGGGCTTGAATTCAAGGGGTCGCTCTTCATTCGGCTTGGGAAGTCGGGATTCGGGATATATTTCCACGACACCACCCTTGTCAAGAATCTTCATGAAGCTTGAAAGAAATGAAAAATCATGGTTTTCCCTGTCTATTCTCACGCAACCGAGAAGCCGAAGAAAGATGGACATAAGAAAATTTTTCCGATACAAAATTTCTGCCGCGGCACATCGCAAAGTGCGACGCCAGAATACAAACATCAAAACGGCGAAGTCAATAAGATAATTATGGTTTGAAACCAATATCGCTTTGCCTCTGATTTTTTTGCTTTGTACCGATTTATCTTCGTAATAAACCTTTGTTCTGAATATAAGAAGTTGAGGTATCCAGCCGGTTATCTTAACAAACCAGTTAAATACAGACACCATAATCAATAACCTCTTTTAGTGTAGATTTTGTTAATGCCTCTTTGCAAAAGCGCAAGTGTAATGAGGTTTAACGGAAGAATGGGGAATATAACAGAGCTTGCGATTACTAAGCCCTTGTTTATAGATACCTCGGCACCCTCGGCGTTTGCTTCCTCTAAAATCGCCTTTCTGAGCTTTAAGTTGAAGTATACAGCGGCGAAGGGGACAAAGGCAGACAGGATATAAGGAACTGCCATTTTAAAGCTCGTCTTGATTTCCTTCAAGGATTTCATAAGAAGTCCCGACCAGATGAAGCCAAACAAGAATCCCGAAAGCACAGATAAGCTTATCTGAACAAATATGATTTCGCCACGTTCTTCCTTTTCTTCCTCGTCTTTTATCTGGCTGATATCAAGAGAGGGATCCATAGAAAGAAATTCTTCTGCAAGAATAGAGGGTGTAAAATCCTTCGGCAGCTTGAATGCAAGGAAAAATCCGAGGATACAGGTGATACAAACTATAAAGGGAACTATAAGGTTTCCGAAATTGAACACCGACGAAGCGACCTGCTCAGCCGTACCTTGTGTACCGAAAAGGAGCTTATATGCAGTATCGGATGCAGACAAACCGTCAGCAGCCTCTGCCCACACCAAGCCTTTTCCTTTTGCAAGGAAAATATTTTTAACGTATTCGTATACAAGTCCGCCCGAGATTGCACCGACAATGGAGGTGGCGACCGCATTACCTGCGAAATACATCGCGGAGTGATTTTTCTTCGTCAGCTTTTCTTCCACACTCGATATTTGTGCGGGCGCGAGGTAGGGCATCATAAAGAATACGCCGATAGACCAGCTCGCACAAACGCCGCCGAGAATACCTATGACGATTTTAGTCGTTACGTTTCCTTCGCCCAAAACGAATCTTGAGCCGAAGAAGAAGGACATAATTGCAATAGCAAACAAGATAAGGCAGCTCTGATATGCAGCTCGTACGCCGAACTTCGCCTTTGCCTTGTTGAAAAGATAAAGCATTATCGGAACAGGGCCGAATGCAAACGTGTTCAGAATAGCCATCTGTGTTCCGTTCAGACCCATGCCACCGATGATAAGACCGTTCATGGCGGAAAGGAACATCTGCAGACCAAAGAACGTGCAACAGTTGACGTAGAGCCAACGGCGGAAAATTTTGTTTTTGAAGGTGAGACTTATGCTTTCACCGATAGAAATTTTTTCGTCGCTCATTCCCTCGTTTTCGGGATAGCCGTATTTTTCACCCTCTTTTATGAGGAAGAGAGGAATAATCATTGTGAGCATAATGGGAAGACAGATAAACACAAGACGGTCTATCTGCATCTTTGTAGAGGAAAGAATGACAGGCACCAAAGCGTATACTATGCAATAGCAGATGGTGTCAAAGAAGGACTTGTAGCCTGAGACACGAAGACGCTGAGGCTCGCTTGTGCAGGTGGTGGAAAGAGAGCCGTAAAAGGCTATAAGGCACATTGTGTAGGTGGCAAAGAATATTATGCTGAAAATAGATACCCAAATAGTGTTAAGCAAGGGTTTTTCAACTCCGCCGACAGGAATCCAGCACAGTGCATAGCTTATTGCCATGGGAAGGAAGCATACCGCAATAGCGGGTCTGCGTCTACCCCATTTTGTAGAAAGCGTGTCTGTTATGTGAGCAAACGGAATGTCGATAAGTCCGTCGAATATCTTTCCGAGCGCAAACAGTATAGGAAAAAGCGCGGGAAGAATAAAGCAGACACCGGGCATAATTGCCTGAAACTGCTCGCTTGTTTCGAGTGCCGAGGGGTTGAGAGCGTCAGAATAGTAGGAGCCCATAAGGATCATAAGGAAATTAGGGCCGAGACCTGAGCATGCAAAGAGTAATTCCTTCCATTTTTTGTCCAAAGATTTAACCATTTCAACCTCGCCTATAAATTTTTTTAGATTCTATGTCAGTGCTTTGTGGTTTTAATATGTTCTGCAAATTCCTTGACCGACGAAAGTTTTGCCGTATCGGACGAAAGAAGCGAAACACCGAGCCTCGTTTTCAGAAGCTGAAGGAGAGTGAAGTAGTCAAGACTGGTACCCGAAAGGTCACGGAAAAAGTTATCGTCTGGACCTATAAGAGAAACGTCTTTTCCAAGTGCTTCTGCAAAGCACGCGGCTATCTGTGCTTCCATGCCATTCATAAGGGCGTCTACGTGCTCGTCAATGTGACGCGGGTCGAAGGTGACAAGCTCGTTTTTCTCTATCTTTTCGCATATCTTTCTGCGACTGATTTTGAATTCGCCCTTTCCGAGCAGGGGCTCGTGAGTCAGATAAATTTTCTTTATTACACTGTCAAGCTTGTTTTTAGAAAGTAGAGAAACGATATCGCTATATATTTTTTTAAGTGCTTCTTCAGAAAAGATTCCGCCGACAGAGGCGACAAGAGCAGCGCCTTGTTTGGATTTGAAGATACATACGCCGTCTACTCCGTCTACGCGAATCTGCGCTTCTGTAATCAGGGGGTTGAGGTTTTCTCCGTCCTCGCAGATTATCAGGTCGTCGGACCTGCCGAGAGAATAATATCGGTCACCTTCGACCTTTACAAGGTCCCCCGTAGAAAACCATTCATTCTGGTCGGTCACAGCAGATATTCCGTTTTGCATTATTCTGCCTGCACGCGTTTTGCCTCTTACGGCAAGGGTACCGTCTTCCTTTGCTAAATACTCGGTACAGCCGAAGGGCGCGCCGATAGAGCCGCGATTTATGATTTTCCTTTTGCTCGATCTTTCAAGAGAGGTGATTCCGATTTCGGTCATTCCATATCCGTTTGCCAAATGATAGCCTATGCCGTTGAAGAATTGCAGCGTCTCGGGCTTTATGTGGCTTCCACCTGTGATAAGAAACTGAATGCTGTCGCCAAAAAGAGATTCTCTGACCTCAGAAAGAAAGAGATTGGAAAAAAGATCGCCCAAAATGGTGGTGTTATTGACGAGCTTGGTTATTCGGTTAAAGCGATTAAGCGTTTTTTCGCCGCGTTCTTTGATTTTGTTGACAGCGGCTCTATGAATAGCTTCCCATACCATAGGAACAGCGAAAATGTGCGTCACCTTATGCTTTTTGACGGTGCGCTGGACGGTGTCGGGGTTCAGATCCTTCGGAAAAACGAAGGTTCTTGAGAAAAATCCGAACCAGAGATATACTGCAATAAATCCAAAAACGTGACAAAAGGGGAGCAGAACAAGCTGTTTTAATTCTCCTTCATAGTGATTTCTTATTTTTTTGCATTTTTCTATAATTTTCGCACTGTCGCATATTTGATAGAAGAAGTTTTCTCCGTTATAGGCGCACAGCTTTACGTTATTCGTGGTGCCCGAGGACATAAAGATTACCTCGTGGCCAAAGGGGCGGCGCGAGTACACCTTTTCGGACGGCACTGTCATATCGTCCTTGAAAAGCGTAGTAACCGAGAACTCTTTTCCGTCGGAAATGACGCATTTTAAGGAATATTGGTTAATTATTCCCTCAAGCACCTCGTCGGGAAGTCGGGTGTTCATAATAAGCGGAGAGTATCCTGCAGCGAGAATAGCCCAAAAAATCTGGAGCCATTCGACACAGTTTGACATATAAAGTCCTACCATTTCGCCCTGCACAACGCCCGAAAGCGCCTGGCAGACGGTAGGTGTTATGGCGAGAATCTTCTTTTTAAAATCGCCGTAAGAAATTTTGTTTATGCGATAACCGTCGGAAGTTTCGACCATTATATTGTCTTTTTCTTTGAACATAAACTCAAAGAGAGTCTCAAAGTTTTTTTCCTCTTTTTCGTATTCAGACAGTTTGTGTTTAACAAAACCTTCAATATTATCGAAACCGGCTACATTGGTAAGCTTCATGTAAAATCCTTTTTAAGAGCGGCAGGGACAGAAATGTATTTATACTGTATGCTCGCGTTCGGTAGAAATTTGTCGTTAAATGACATAAAAATTATATCATAAGCGTCAGTTTTTTTCAATAGTTTTTTTTGGAAGAAAGGTCACTTTTACAAAGGACTTGTGCTGTTTTTTGCAATAAAATTGCAGATAAATTTTAAAGAGTGCATTTCGCATTACTAAAGAATATTAAAATTCATCATTTTACATACCCATAAAGTTAAAAAACAGTCAATAAAACAAAAACAGCGAGAAATCCTCACTTGAGCAATTTCTCGCTGTTTTTGTATATGGGCTTATGCAGGGATTCCACTGCTCAAGGTATATTTCTTTTCTTCAAATTCCTCGTCTGACATCTTGAGAATACTTACCCCGAGGATGATTCCTTTAACGAAATTGATAACTCCGATAACGCCTAAGGTGACCTGTGCGAGAACGATGCGCAAAATTCCTACCGCAATTTTATTTTGCATAAAGCAAGGAACTCCGTAGGAGTTGAAGAGAATGCACATAACGCCAAAAAGAACTCTGTTGTTCATTTTAAAAGCCTCCTTTCCTTTTTGTTGACATAATTATACAACAGGCGCGAGAAAATGTCAATAAATTGTGACAAGAAATGAACTTTTCTGCGGTTTGCAATACAAAAGAAAACGACACCTGTTACACACTACCTTTCCATGACACAAGCAAAAAAAGACGAGGCGAAAGGCCTCGTCTTTTTGGTTGCATTATATACTTTTGGAATAATGATTATATCTTGGGCAGGCTTGCGGCGGCGATGGACTGACCTACGCGGCGGCTGCTTTCGTCGGGCAGGTGAATCGTTATTTTGCTTGCAAGCTCGGGGAATTCTTCGGTAAGAACCTTTTCTGCGGTCTTGTGAAGAATGACACCACCCTCGCCCGAGGAAACTCTACCCATAAGCAAAACGTGCTTAATATCGTAGAAGATAGAGTAATATGCGACGGCATAGCCGAAATACGAGCCGATAGTTTCGTAAATCTTTGCCGCGCGCTCGTCGCCCTTCGCCATAAGAGTCTGGACAACCTTGAGCTTTTCTGCAGGGGAAGCACTCTCGTCAAGCTCGATGCCTGCGGCAGGGCAGAGCTTGATTACGGCATCCTGTGAGAAATACTTGACACCGCATCCGTAGTCACCCGACCACTCGTCGAGCATAGCCTCTTTATTGTAGTCGGCAGGCACGAACGCGAGCTCGTTTAACCAGCCTGTGATGTTTCCGTTTCCGTCGACGTAGCCACCTGCCTCGCTCGTTCCCATAGCGACACCGAGGACGTTTACGTCGTCGAGATCCATAGCGCCTGCAAGTGCGGTTACGTCACCGTCGTTTGCGACCTCTATCGGAACGTCGCCAAGCTCTTTTGCTATGTCTGTATAGATATTCTTGACTACCTTTTCAAATGCCTCGGGATTCTCATTCTTTACCTTTAAGAAGAGGGAAGAGGTCATAATACGGTTTCCTATAACAACGCCCGCGGTGGATACACCGATAGCGTCTACTCTCGGCATCTTGGAAGCGGCGGTTTTCATCGCTTCCATAATTCCTTCGTAATGGTACTGAGGGTCGTTTTGCAATTTCGGGAACCACACGACCTCTTCGGAATAGGTCGCCTCGCCTTCTACTACCGCGCTCACCTTTCTGTCGCTTCCTCCTGCGTCAAAGCCTATACGACAACCGTCGAGGTGACGGCCGACGGGAGACGCGGTCTCATTCGCTTTCGGTGCTTTTTCAAAGGGAACGTGGATGACCTCAAAGGGCGCTTCATATACACCCGACATAAAATCGCGGTCAAACGCGCGAATGCCATTCTCGGAATAGTCCTCTTTTATTCTATTTGCTATAATTTCAGAGCCCGCGATGATTATTCTGTAACCGCCGCGTGTCCAGAGAAGAGTTTTTACTATTCTTTCTACGAATTCGTGATTTTCTTCGTCGTGTCCTGTGCCGTCCTTGAACACCTCGATAGTAAATACCGAAACGAGACCGTCGTTTCTTCCGAGCCCTATGGTGAGCTTCTGCCCACCCTCCGCCTTCACTGCGTTTTCAAAATCGCGATATACTATCGCCATCGGCATAAAAGACGAGTCAAGAGGTGCATTAACTTTAAGATTCATAAATCGTTTTTCCCTTCTTTATTGTTCTTATAATGTTTATATCTTCGTCACAGATAATAATATCCGCGTCCTTGTTTGCTTCAAGCGAGCCTATGCGAGTGTCGCAGTGAATGGCTTTCGAAGGATTTAAGGACGCCATTTTAAAGACCTCGTATATAGGAAGGTCTGTATGGTCGAGTACGTTCTTTACTGCATTATTGAGCTTCAATACGCTTCCCGCTATCGTGCCGTCGGCAAGACGACATTCGATTCCTTTAAGAAATATAGGCTGTCCGCCGAGGTCGTATTCTCCGTCGGGCATACCCCCTGCGCGTGTGCAGTCGGTTATAAGAATCATTTTCTCACCCTTTAGCTTGGCGACTATCGAGTAAAGACCTGGGTTTATATGGAAGGTGTCGGCTATAATCTCGACAGAAACGTTGTCAG
>JAZOOB010000054.1:0-7226 GCA_045654845.1 Eubacteriales bacterium
CCTGTCACTATCTCACTTATTTTCTCAAAGGATAAATCCATAAAAAGCCTCGTTATATTTTCAAAATTAATAATATTATTATAGCACATAATGCCAAACATTTCAATCTAAAAAGCAAAAATAAATAGCTTTTACAATTAAGAAGCGACCTGTCATTTGTCAGGTCGCTTCTGTTAAGTTATCAGGTTATGCCGAAAGGCACAAGCCTCTTACTTCTTAAAATATTTGGCAACTTCAGCCGCAACAAGCTTGGTAATCTTCTCAATGTCTGCCTGTGACATAGAGGGAGCGGCACTCGCGCCATCTGCCTTGCCTACGCTGCTGAAGAGCTTCATCTTCTTCATAGATTCCTGCTTAACCGCTTCAACGGCTGCGGGAATGAGGTCGATAAGACCCTTATCCATGCTCTGGAACTTCTTGAATTCTGCTTCAACTGCCGCTACGTTGATATCGGTGAAGATGTTTACCTTACTGATACCCTCCTGTATTGCGCGCTTGAAGTCGTCGTCGGTAAGACCCGAGCCACCGTGAAGAACCAAAGGAACGTCTACGGTATTAGCTATGGTGCGGATTCTCTCGAAATCAAGCTTGGGGGGAAGCTTATATGCTCCGTGCGCGTTTCCTACCGCGATAGCGAGCGCGTCAACACCCGTTTTGTCGACGAAATCCTTTGCGAGCTTAGGATCGGTGAAATACTTAGAGGGGTCTGCAAGATGAGAGCTTCCCTCTGCTGAGCCTTCGTTATCACCTACGTGACCGAGCTCACCCTCAATAGTCGCGCCGTAAGAGTGCGCGATTTCTGCCATTTCCTTAACCTTGCGTACGTTCTCTTCATAAGAATCGGTAGAGCAGTCGTACATTACCGAGGTAAAGCCGAGCTCAAGAGCCTTTAAGCAAAGGTCATAGGAAAGACCGTGGTCAAGATGTACTACAACAGGAACAGACGCCTTCTTCGCCATAGGAATAAGGTAGTAAGAAACCTCTTCCAAGGGTCCGTAGGGCAAAAGAACCTCTGCCGTACCCATAATTACGGGTGATCTCGTAGATTCTGCCGCGTTTATAATACCGCGTGCAAGCTCGAGGTTTACCGCATTGAAAAGACCTACTGCGTAATGATTTTTCTTCGCAGGTCTTAAAACGTCATTCATATTAACTAACATTGTTTTTCCCCCTGATATATAGAAAATTTTATTTATTTATACTAATTATTTCTACGTTATTCTCTTCAAGTGTGTCGGCAAGAGCGCCTTCAATTTCGGCATCTGTCACAAGATACTCGATATTCTCAAACGAGGTGAGCTTCATATAGCCCACGCGACCTATCTTCGACTTATCGCAGAGATAGTAGTGCTTGCGGGAATTCTCTATCATCTTCTGCTTGATAAAGCACTCCTGCTCATTTCCTTCAAGTATGATAGAGGACTCGCCTATACCCTTACTCGAAAAGAACATTTTATCAGCGAAATACGACGTGATATAATTCTCTGCCATAGCGCCGACAAAAGACTGGTTATTGCTCACCATACCGCCAATAGCAATCACCTTTATTCCCTCGATTCCCGAAAGCTCGTTTATAACTCTTATGGAATTCGTGATAATGGTGATATTCTTCATATTGCGAAGCTCTTTCGCCATATAAAACGTGGTAGTAGATGCATCGAGGAACACGCTGTCGCCCGAGGCTATATACTGAACAGCCTTTGCTGCGAGCGCCTGCTTCGCCTCTACGTTTAACACCTTTCTTTTTTCAAGAGAAAGCTCGTAGCTGCCTTCATCTATCGGTAATGCACCGCCGTGCGTTCTTCTTAATAATTCCTTCGCCTCTAATTTTTCGAGGTCTCGGCGCACCGTCTCTTCGGTAACTCCAAGCTCGGTTTTCAGCTTGCTTACCATTACGGCGCCTTCGCTGTTTAAAAGCTCGAGTATTCTTTTCTGCCTTTCAAGTGCAAGCATTGAATCCCTCCGTATTTATCAGAGTAAAATCTCTTTATTCAACCTCGTAGTCGAAGAATTTCATAATCTCGCCGTGAGGGTTTGCAATAACCGCCTCACCGTGTATTTTTCCGAGAGGTGCAGCTGCTGCAGATCCTGCTTCGATTGCCGCCTTTACGGCAGAGACGCTTCCCTTTACTATCAAGGTAACAAGACGACCGCCAAGTCTCTTTTCCGAATGGATAAGTCTCACGTTTGCCGCCTTTGTCATAGCGTCAAGTCCTGTTATAGCTGCGACCAAGCCCGAAACCTCAAGCAAGCCTATTGAAAAGTCCACCTCGGGCGCTTCATACTCTCTTTCAAAGAAGGTTTTAGGAAGCTTTTTATTATATTTATCCTTATTGATATCGAGAAGATAACCCATCTTCTCCATCTCAAATCCAGGACGCGATATAACGCTCGAAATGATATACATTCCCTCTTTTTCTGCATATGCCTTTGAAGCGTCGATAGCCGCCTTTACAGACGAGTTATCTCCTTCAATCTTCATTTGCATTACCAAGGGCGCAGGTACGTCAGCGCTTCCAGGTCTGGTTCTGTCAAAGGCAATTACCTTTACGTTTGCCGCCTTTGCCGCAATATCCGCAGCGCACACAGCCGTCGTAAAGCTATATACCTCAAGCATTCCCAATGCGTTCATAGTTTTCCTCCGTATGTCAATCATACTCATCTCTCTTTTAAGAGCTTTTCGTACAAATTTTTTCTTTAAAACGTTTTATATAATCTGCGATATTATCGCATTTGTTATTTTCAAAGTTAGATTTTACTGCCCTTGCAGTACTGAAGCTATAAGATACAGAGGGTGGTCGGCACCGCCAAGTTAAGCGATGCCGCTTCCTCTCAAAATTCACTTCCTAAGTAAAGCTCAAAGTCCAATGGAATCGTCTATGATACCGACTATCGCGGCATCGATAGGTGATCCTTTGACCTTGCAGGCGATACGCGCGGCATTTCCGAGCGCCACCAAAACGTCTTCGCCAATACCCGCGCCGACGTTATCGACGGCAACTATTCTTCCGTTACCCGCCATATCGTTATAAGGCTCTACTATAAGGAACTTATTACCCGTAAGACTTTCGGTCTTTCGGGTGGCAACTACGCTGCCAACTACCTTACCTACTATCATTACAATTCACCTTCCGTAAATGATTTACGCGGAAGATAATTATTTCAAGGTAGGCAAAATCTTCTCAACGTCAGAGTGAGGTCTGGGGATTACGTGAGTAGCGATAAGCTCGCCGAGCTTTGTAGCAGCGCATCCGCCTGCTTCAACTGCAGACTTAACTGCTCCAACGTCGCCGCGTACCATAACGCTTACAAGTCCGCTACCGATCTTCTCGGTACCGATGAGCTGTACGTTTGCAGCCTTTACCATTGCATCAGCAGCTTCAATTGCAGCTACCAAGCCTCTAGTTTCGATCATGCCCAATGCTTCCTGTGCCATTTTAATGTTCTCCTTAAAATTTATAAATTTTGTTTTTTAATTGATATTTACTTTTCGTTCTTTGAAATCAGAACTTGGGAAGAATTTTTTCAACGTCAGAATGAGGTCTGGGGATTACGTGTACTGCCACGAGCTCTCCGAGCTTCGCTGCTGCGTTTCCGCCAACCTCGGTAGCAGCCTTAACTGCTCCAACGTCGCCGCGTACCATAACGCTTACAAGTCCGCTACCGATCTTCTCGGTACCGATAAGTACTACCTCTGCAGCCTTTACCATAGCATCAGCAGCCTCAACTGCAGCTACCAAGCCTCTGGTTTCTACCATACCCAATGCTTCCTGTGCCATTTCTATTTACCTCCAAAATTTTATTCGTTTATTATAGCTATTTTTAATCCTTCCATCTTCAGATTCGTCACGTGTGCTTCGTTTATCTGAGAAAGAGGGAATTTGTGAGTGATGAGCTTGTGCATCGGAAGTCCGATACCCTTCGCGCGCTTCAAGAAGTCGAAGGTCGTAGCGTAATCACGAAGCGTGTATACCCACGAGCCGACTGTGGTGATTTCCTTCGAGCAGATGTCGAAGTGAGGATTTATCGTAGCGTCGCCGCCGTTGATAAAGAATCCGAGCTCGCAAAGGCCACCGCCCGAGCGAATGAACTTGTAGATGTTGCTATGTGCGATAGGCGAGCCTGTGCACTGGAAAGCAAAGTCTGCAAGATAACCGCCGAATGCGTTTTTAACCGCGTCGGTAAGAGCTTCTATGCCCTTGTGGTCCTTGAAGTTTACTGTAGCCGTTGCGCCCATCTCCTTTGCAAAGGAAAGACGCTTTTCCTCACCGTCTACCGCTACTATGTTCTCAATACCCATAGTGCGAAGAATTGCGATACAGATAAGACCGATAGGTCCGCATCCCTGAACTACTACTCTGCTGTTAAAGCGAAGAATTCCTGTGGTCTTCGCGCGCTCAACTGCGTGAATAAGCACTGCAGAGGGCTCTATAAGAATTCTTTCGTCAAGACCGAGGTCGCTTACGTTAAATACGGTAGAGCCGCCTCTTATAACTATGTAGTCGGCAAACCAACCGTTTAAGTGGATATCGTCATCGGGGATAAGGCCGTAAACCTCTGCACCCGAGCCGACGTTCTGCTTATTGAGATCGTACATAGTAATGTTGGGGTCGTCCTTGAAGATCATACAGGTAACTACCTTGTCGCCAATGTTCAAGGGCTTTCCTGCGCTGTCCTTCTTTACGTTTTTGCCCATCTTTACTATCTCGCCCGTTCCCTCGTGACCGAGAACTACGGGGATAAGACCGAAGGGGTCGCGCTTGAACTCGTGAGCGTCGGTTCCGCAAACGCCACAGCCCTCTACCTTAACGAGTATATCGTCGTCGCCGAGCTCGGGAATGGGGAATTCCTTTATCTCATAGTGTTCAAGTGCAGTGAGCATCGCAGCACGGCTTTTTGCAGGAATTGCGCCCTTTGAACTTGAAGCGGGGGCAGCTGCGCCGCCACTCATTTCCTTCAATACCTGTCTGACAATCTGCTCAACGCTCTGTGAATTGATATTCATTGTCATCACTCCATTTTATATTATTTTTATTTTACTTATTTAAGTAGGTTATAAGCTCGTTCATTCCGTAGCCTGTAACCGAGTCGATTCTGAAAACCCGCTTGCAACCGCTTATACGAAGCCAATTCTCTGCTCTGTCGGGATTTGCGCCCTCTTCTTCACACTTCGTAACTATTCCGATAACCTCGCGGTTTACCATACAGGTGATACAAGGTGGGAAGAGCGAGTAAGGCTCTGTGGCGGATATTAAAAGACCTACCATATCTGCTTCATACGAATAGAGCGCGAGTGCTCTGCCGAGATGATGTGTCTGTGCGTATTCGCCGGGGGTATCTATAAGTGTGTTCTCAAATTTTATATACTGCGTTTTATCGTAGCTTATTTCTTCGCCACGAAGAACCTGAGTGAGCGTGGTTTTTCCGCTTTCACTCCTGCCCATCAAGATAAGCTTTTTCATTACGTCTTAGTTATGGGGCAGACGGTAAAGCCGAGTGTGTCTCTGCAATAGTCGACAAGCGCGTTAAGCGAAGCTATAACGTCGGATACCGTACCCGTCACTATAAGCGTACCGCTGAAGCGGTCTACAAATCCGAGCTCGACGCCCGAGGACTTAATAGCGATATCACCCGCGATAATTGCGGTCTCGGCAGGGGACATAGTAACTATGCCGATAGCGGTCTTCGAATACTCAACTGCAGGGTCAAGACCGAGTTTTCTATAAAGTATTTCGTCAGGATTAGCTATAATGTGTGCGATAGTTATCTGCTTACCGGGGACGAGTTCCTGAACTATTCGCATTTTATCCTGAAATGAAAGATCGTAATTCATCGTCTTAACCTCCTATGTTACATTTCAGCCCGTAGCGCTCGACGACGTCCTTGAGCTTATTCATATGAGCGTCGGTGGGGGAAGGAATATCTCCCATAGGGTACTCTCTGCCGAGTCCGACGTATTTATCTCTGCCGAAGCTGTGGTAGGGCAAGAGATTTATCTCGTCGACTCCCTTTAAGGTAGAAGCGAATTTTGCAATAGAAGCAATTTCCGCCTCGGTATCGTTAAAGGTCGGGATAACGGGAACGCGAATTATAAGCTTTTTCGCATTTTCCGCTATCTTCACGGCATTTGCAAGTATGCGCTCATTCGGCTGTGTGGTAAACACCTTATGCTTTGCACTATCCGTATGCTTTATATCCATAAGGACGGTGTCAATGTAAGGAAGAAGCTTTTCTATCGTTTCATACGGCGCAAAGCCCGTGGTTTCTACCGCGGTGTTTATCGCCGCCTCCTTCGCACATCTCAAAAGAGCGTATGCAAAGTCGCTCTGACAAAGCATCTCGCCACCCGACAGAGTCATACCTCCGCCCGAGCGTCTGTAATAAGGCATATCCTTCTTAACCGATTCTATTATTTCGGCAACGGTAACGTCGCGACCGACGGTCTTTTCCTTACCGTTTTGGATCATCGTCTGTATTTCGTACTTCTGTGACTCGGGGTTGCAGCACCATTTACATCTCAAGGCGCAGCCCTTCAAAAACACTATCGTACGAATACCGGGGCCATCGTGAACAGAGAATTTCTGAATATCGAAAATCCTACCGGATACGTTCAAATAATCAGTCATTACTCTTAAAATCCTCCCTGCTCGGTTCTGTTTATAATATCATCCTGCAAGGATTTTGAAAGTGTGGTGAACAAAGCACTGTATCCCGCAACGCGAACTACGAGGTTCTTATAGTTTTCGGGATGTGCCTGTGCGTCGCGAAGCGTCTCACGGCTTACAACGTTGAACTGCATATGCATACCCTTCTGGTCAAAGAATGCGCGAATGAGAGCGATAAACGCCTCAATTCCCGACGCTCCCTTGAGTGCTGAGGGATGGAACTTCATATTGAAGAGCGTTCCGTTTGATGCTATTCCGTGGTCGAGCTTTGCAACCGAGTTGGCAGCTGCGGTAGGTCCGTTTGCGTCAGCGCCTGCCGCAGGGGAAACACCGTCTGCGATAGGTGCGCCCGCAAGTCTGCCGTCAGGGGTAGCTCCCGTCTGAAGACCGAGCGGAACGTTTGCAGATACGGGGTAGAGTCCTGCGTGGAATATGCCGCCTCTGGGGTTTGTATACTTTACTACGGGCTTGGTGTAAGCGTAAGCTGCTTCACGTCCGTAAAGGCCTACCTCATCAATATCGTTACGGAACTTGGGAAGTGCCTTTATCTTGTCGTAGAGC
>JAZOOB010000055.1:0-2515 GCA_045654845.1 Eubacteriales bacterium
CTCAAGTCCTATTCTGCAAAGGAGCTGCATAGCCTTTTCTTCTGCTCTTTCCTTGACGGATGCATACGTTTCGGTAATTTCCTTTTTTGCTATCTTATCCTTTTTAAAGAGGTTTTTCAAGGAGATCAAAGTGTTTTCCCACTTCAATTTACGAATGTTGGCACATCCGATTTTAATGGGGGCGAGCGTAATGTTTTCTTTTACGCTCTTATTGTTAAAGAGATTGAACTGCTGGAACACCATTCCCATTTTCTGACGAGCCAGATTTATGTCGAGGTGATTTTCGTTATAGATTTTCTTTAACAAATCACGGTACTCTTTGCCCTCTGCGTTGTGCTTTTCGTGCAAGAGGTCCTCGCACTTTATTTTATTTATTGCCTCTTCGTCGCTGAGCCCCTCGTTTGTAAGCTTTTTATATGTATTTGATGCACGGATGACCTCAAAGTGCAAGTAGGGGTCGACGGGTGTAAGAAGCTTTCCGCCCATCCATATCTCACCGAAGGTCGGGGTCTCCAAGAGATTCATACAGCGCAGAAGCGTACTTTTTCCCGAGCCGGATGCACCGATAATCGAGACGACCTCTCCGGACTTGATCTCGGTAGATACACCCTGTAAAACCTTAAGGCTTCCGAAATTTTTATAAATGTTATTGATATTAAGCATTTTTCATTCCCCTTTCTACCTTTGCCAAAATCTTGGACAGAATGAAGTTCATTACAAAGTAAATTACACCTACGATAGCGAGACATTCAAGTGTAAGATACGTATTACCCTTGACAATCAGGTAAGAGGTCATAAGCTCTCCTACAAAGAAGTTGGATGCAAGAGACGTTTCCTTGATAACTGTAATAAACTCGTTTCCAAGTGCAGGGAGAATGTTCTTTACTGCCTGGGGAAGAACTATGTTTGTCATAGTCGTTGCGGAATTAAGTCCAAGAGAGCGAGAAGCCTCGGTCTGTCCCTTATCTACCGCTTGAATTCCTGAACGGATTATCTCGGAAACGTATGCCGCGCTGTTGATAACAAGCACTATGGAAATACAAACGAACGTTGACGTATTGAGCGCAGGGATCATAAGGGGCAATACGAAGTAACCGAAATATAATTGGAGAAGCATAGGTGTACCGCGCACTACCTCGACAATTGCAGTGATGAGCCAGCGCAAAGGTGCGATGGGCGACATTTTTCCGAGCGCGAAGAAGGAACCTAAAATCGAGCCGAAAAGCACCGCGATAGCAGAGAGGAGAAGAGTATATCCTACGCCCTTGATGAGAAATACGTGCCAGTATTTACTCATCAGCATAATAATATTTTCAAAAAAAGTAACAAAAGTCAAAATTAAAGTCCTCCTGAAATGGGGTTTAACAGTAGAAAATACCGGGGAATGCCCGGTATTTTCTTAATTAATGATGTGAAACTTATTCAACAATCTTGTTTCCGTTTTCGTCGTAACCAAGCTCGTCGATGGTGCTGATTCCGGAGTAGATCTGGCAAGCTTCGTACCAACCGGTGTAGTAGTCGTTTTCAAGAGCCTTGTCAAGAGCTGCGTTAACCTTTGCGAGAAGCTCGGTGTTTCCCTTCTGAATAAGAACTACGTTGTTCTTGTAGAGCTCGTCAACTTCGAATTCATATCCGGAGAATGCGATTGCACCGTTTGCAGTGGTCATGATTGCATCACCGTTACCCTTTGCAACTGCGAGAGCGTCGATCTTGCCGGTCTTCAAAGCTTCAACAGCAGTACCGAGGTCTACGTATACACCGCTGATATCAACGTCAGCCATGTCAGCGAATGCGTCCTTTACGAGAACTTCCTGAAGCGATGCGCCCTGGTAACCGATCTTCTTACCCTTGAAGTCTTCAGCGGTCTTGAGCTTGCCTTCGTTTTCCTTAGTGGTGATGATAACCTGCTCGGTCTCGTTTTCACCTGCTATATACCAGTTGGAAATCTCATAGTTTTCAGCACGGTCAGCGGTCCAAGAGAAACCGGAGATACCGAGGTCAGCCTTACCGGACTGAACTGCTGCCTGACAAGCGTCGAAGGACATAGGAGTGATAACGAGCTTCATGCCCAACTCTTTTGCGAGGTAGTTAGAAAGGATAACGTCGAAACCAACGATAGCGTCTGTACCGGTCTTAGCTACGTCGTAGAATTCCATAGGAGCGAAGTCGGGAGAGATTGCAACAACCAATTCTTCGGTTGCATCTGCGCTGGGCTTGCACTCTGCGAGATACTTGTTGTATGCGGCGTCAAGAGCGTCTGCCTGATTTCCGCAGGAAGCGATTGTGAAGATGCTTGCGCAAAGCATCATAGCTACTAATACGAGGGATAAAAACTTTTTCATGATAAATCTCCTTTTCGATGAGTGTATATTTTGTTTTGTTTTTGTTTTTTTGTCGCTCATCTGTTTGATGTACTCATTATATCGCATAAATATTCATTTGTCAACACTTTTTTTGAATTTTTTTGCATTTTGTGTGTTTTTATAAAAACACTATATTAATATGCTAATTTATA
>JAZOOB010000056.1:0-5592 GCA_045654845.1 Eubacteriales bacterium
ATGATGGAGGAGCTTCACAGCGTGTTCTCGGTAGGCGCAGGCGCGGTCACGAAGCTCGTGGATTACAGATTGCCATTAGAAGGAAAAACCGAAATACGAAGAATATTTACCCCCAAATATCCATATGAATATTTAAGGGACGCCGATAAGATACGCCTTGGCGACAAGGAAAGCGATACGCCCTCATTGTTTGAAAGAATCTCAGAGTTTTATCAAAAAGGATAATTTTTTTAAAGGGAGAGCTCTATATGCAAAAAGCGAGAAACTCTTTTTTTGGCGAGTCGGATAAAAAAGCATACGTTACGGAATGCGAAAAAAACTTTGAAAGATTGCTTGACATAGCGGTCGAAAAGGTTATAAATCAAAACGATAAAATAATCACCTTGTCAGGTCCTACCTGCTCGGGAAAGACGACTACGGCAAAAAAACTGATTTCCGAATTTGAAGAGAGAGGGAAGAAGGTACACGTAATCTCGATAGACGATTTCTATTACGATAGACGTATTCTCGAGGAAATGGCGAAAAGAGAGAACAGACCTCTCGACCTTGATTCAGCTTCTTCTATCGACTTAAAGGAGTTAGAAAGAGCTATTGAAGAGATTTTTGTCGGTGACGTGGTAACGATTCCCACGTTTGATTTTGAAGAAAGCAGGCGCGTGGGATACAGAAGATTTGATCCCGATGACAGAGACGTCTTTATTTTTGAGGGAATTCAGGCGGTCTACCCTGAGGTCACCCGACTTTTCGGCTCACACCCCTATTCCAGCCTTTTTGTATATCTTTATGATGATTTGGAGACGGACTCTTATATCTTCGATAAAAACGACGTGCGGTTCTTCCGTCGCCTTGTTCGCGACTATAACTTCAGAGGCGCGTCGCCCGAATTCACCTTTGAATTGTGGCGAAGTGTCCGAGAAAACGAGGAGAGAAATATAATCCCATTCTACGACGATTGCACCGCGTTTTTAAACTCTACTATGCCATATGAGCTCGGAATGCTCAAGCCCTACGTAGTACCGCTTCTTTCGTCAATAGAGAGTAATTCACCTTATTTCGACTATGCACAGGAAATGATAAAAAGATTTGAGCATATAGAAGAAATTTCAAAGGAGTATATCCCCGAAATCTCGCTTTACCACGAATTTCTCGGATAAAAGGATTTTTCAGATTTTATTATTTTTTCCCGAAAGGAATGCTATGGAAAAGAATTCTCTTTCAAGAGCAAATGAAAAGACAGAAAAACGATTATTGTTCTCGGGCGTCTTGGTGCTCACTATTGCAAACGTTCTTGGGAAAATATTCGGATTTTTATATAAAGTACCGTTAAACTCGATACTCGGCGACGAGATGGCAAACGTCAATTCTGCCTATGCTATCTATACCACTCTTTATATGATTTCGACTGCGGGAATTCCCGTCGCTGTCTCTGTGTTGATTTCGGAGAGCAGAGCGAAGAAAAACAAAAAAAGACTTTGTGGTATATATAACACCGCCCTTTCGTTTTTGTCTGTAATCGGTTTTTTAGGTACGCTTATTATGATTTTTACAGCAGGACCGATATCACGCGGAAATTCGGGCGGAGATTCATTTCTTTGCCTGTGCGCTATCGCTCCTGCCTTGATTTTTATAGCTGTTTCGAGCGTTTATCGAGGATATTTTCAGGGCTTCGGAATTATGACGCCCACCGCTATATCGCAGATAATAGAGTCCTTTGGAAAGATGGTCTTGGGACTTTTTGGCGCTTATATGGCGGTGAACCGTTACGGACTTGCGAAAAACGTAGCGGCAGCCATTACCATTCTCGGTATGACTATAAGCATAGGGCTCGGTAGCCTTTATCTCGTCTGTGCCAAGCGCTATTATGAGAAAAAAGGAAGGCTTACAGTAGAACAAGACCCCATAGTAAAAGAGGAAAACGAGCTTAGACGACGCGAGCTTTTATTCCGTATAGTAGAGATAGCGCTTCCTATCGCGCTCACCTCTGCCGTACTCAGCCTTGCGTCCCTTGTAGACGCTCAGCTTATGAGACCTCTGCTTGCGAGATTTTACGGCGATGCAGAATATGCAAAAGCTCTTTATTCCGACTATTCGACAGGCGCTATAACTATGTTCAATATGCCGATAGTTTTGATTTCACCTATCGCTTGCGCCATCGTGCCGTTTATTTCCTCGGCAGTGACTAAAAAAGAAACCAATACGGCAAAAAGCCTTATGAGCACAGCCCTTCGAATGACCAGCATTATCGCTATGCCGTGCGCCTTCGGTCTTTCTGCGCTTGCAAGCCCTATCCTTTCGCTCGTATTCCGAGGCGATAGCGATATGGCAGAGCATGCGGGAAGTCTTCTTTCAGTGCTCGCTATCTCGGTATTTTTCGTCGGTATGCTTTCGGTGACAAACGCGGTGCTTCAGGCGAACCGCCTCGAAAAAAAGCCTATAATTTCTATGCTTTTCGGTATTCTTGTCAAGGTTTCTTCATCTTTCTTCCTTATAGGAAAATTCGGTGAGATAGGCGCGCCCCTCAGTACGCTTTTATTCTATATAACCGTTGTGGCATTCAATTTTGTGTTCGTTATAAAAAATCTCGGAATAAAGGTGAATTTAGCCTCTACCTTTATACGCCCCTTGTGTGCGACAGTTCTTTGCACCGCGACAGCTATTTTAGTCTATCGCCTGTCTTTTGATAGACTCGGTCTTACACTTGCTACACTTATTTCTATTGCGCTTGCCGCACTTGTGTACTTTTTCGCGGTATTCATTTTCAAGTGTATAACGAAAAAGGATATTTCGGTAATACCGAAGGGCGAAAAAATAGGCAGAATATTGACGAAATTGAAGCTTATATGACGACCGTATAAGGAGAATAATATGAGTAAAAGGATAGATAAAATAAAAGAAAAAACAGAATATAATCTTGCAGATTTATGTGAAATTGTTTCTATATTGCGAGATGAAAAAGAGGGGTGTCCTTGGGATAAGGAGCAGACACACGAGACTCTGCGACACAATCTTATTGAGGAGACCTACGAGGTAGTCGAGGCTATAAATAAAAAGGACGAGAGCCTTCTTTGCGAGGAGCTTGGCGACGTGCTTTTGCAGATAGTATTCCATTCGCAGATAGAGCGCGAAAACGGTAGCTTTTCTATCGACGAGGTAGTGGATGGCATCAGTAAGAAAATGGTCTATCGCCATCCCCACATATTTTCGGATTTTGACGGAGATATAAAAGAGGAGTGGGAGAACCTCAAAAATAAAGAGAAAAACAGGAAGACCGAAGAGGATGTTTTTGCGTCTGTACCGCGCGAGCTACCCGCGCTTATAAGAGCGCAGAAGATTTATAAAAAATCAAAGAGAACAAACGAGGGAAGTGTAGACGAAAGAGAATTTTATTCTCACATAAAGGACTCTTTGGCTAATATGGACGAAAAAGAGCGCGAAGCATTTTCGGGAAAGCTTCTTTTCGATCTCGTCAGTATTTTAAATGATTTTAAGGTGAATGCCGAGGAGTCGCTTACATACGCGACAGATAATTTTATAAGTAATTGCCTTAAAGAAAATGAATTAGTGGGGGAAACTAGCCCCGAAAATAAGAAATGAATGCAAAAAAAGCTCAAATAAATGGGTATTTTATACAAAAATATTAAAAAAATCCAATATATTTCATAAAAACTATTGAAAATCACAAAAATCAGTGATATAATATATTCAGTAAATTTTTTAAAAGGAAGGTTTTATAAAATGAACAAAACACAGTTGATCGACGTAGTTGCAAAAGAAGCTAACTTGAAGAAGAAGGACGCAGAGGTTGCTGTAAACGCTACTCTCGCAGCAGTTGCTAACGCATTGGCAGACGGCGACAAGGTACAGCTCATCGGCTTCGGTACCTTCGAGGTTAAGGAAAGAGCAGCAAGAGAGGGTCACAACCCCTTCACCGGCGAAAAGATTCAGATCGCCGCTTCCAAGAACGCAGCTTTCTCCGCAAGCAAGGCTCTTAAGGACAGTCTTAACAAATAATTATAATGCGTCTGGACAAATATTTAAAGGTGTCCCGCATTATCAAAAGACGTACGGTGGCAAATGACGCGTGTGACGCGTCGCACGTTACCGTGAACGGCAGACCCGCCAAAGCTTCCTACGATGTCAAAGAAAACGACGTCATCGAGGTGAGCTTTGGCGCTCGTTCCGTTAAGGTCAGGGTGCTTAACGTGAAGGATAGCACCAAAAAGGCAGATGCCGCAGAAATGTACGAGATAATCTCGTGACCGACTTGATATTTCAGTCATATATGCAGAGAAATCTGCATATATTTTTTATATAAGGCTGAAATATCAGGGAGGTCTTTTTTTATGGTAGAGAAACCCCAACCCGAGACAAAAAAGCATAATCTGACGCTTAATAATTGTCAGACACTTTACCTTGACGGAATTTCCGAGGTGCTGAATTTCGACGATACGTTGATATCTCTCGTTTGTCCTTACGGGGAACTATCGATAGAGGGGAATTCGCTTCGTATAACGAAATATCTTATGCAGAGTGGAGAAATGGCGGTAGAGGGCAATATTACCGCTATCATATATTCGGATAATAAGGGCGAGGAGAAGAGAGGATTTTTCTCTCGTTTTAAGGGATAAGTATGTACGTTTCAATGTCCTCACTTTCCCTCGTTTTACTGTATTCTCTTTTGTTGGGTGTTTTTTTGGGGGCGACGTATGACGTTATACGGCTTTCTCGAATTGCCGTCGGCGTAAAGTACGAAAACTCAAGCAAAAAGCCCTTTGATTTTTCTTCGCTTCGCATAGTGGGGAAGTATATAAAGCACAAAGAGAAAAAGACGAAAAAGCACTCGTTTCTTTCCTTTTTCGTTTGTATAGGCGATATTCTGTTTTTCGTTTTCTTTGGTGTCTGTATTTCGATTTTTACCTATCATTTTAATAGCGGAGAATTTCGCTTTTTCATTCTTTTCGGCGCTTTTTTGGGCTTTCTTTTTTATTATTTGACGCTCGGCAGGTTAGTTTTATATCTTTCGGCAAGAATTATTTTGGGCATAAAAATCCTTCTGGTTTATCTTCTTTTCTTCATTTTTTACCCAATTTCATACGTTTTTCTGAAAATTTACCGCATTTTTTATTCAATAATTAGGAAAATCATCTTGATTATGAAAAAAATCTGTGTTATAATGTATATGTATCACTATTCCTATAAAATGGAGAGGAAGGCACTGAGAGATTCAAGGTGTGGATTCCTTGGTGATTACAAAATCTAAAAAGGAGGGTAAAAATGCGTAACAGAAGATACGGAAATTTAGCCATCAAAATAGCTGCTTCGGCATTCGTTGTTTTTGCCCTGCTTGCCGTCGCTTCAATGCAGATGAAGTATAACGAGACGAAGGCTACCTATGATGAGCTTAAGCTCAAAATAGAGATGCAGAAGGAATCTATCAGCAATTTGGAAAATCAGTTGGCTCAGCCCTTCGATAATAGCTACGTAGAACAGGTAGCAAGAGAAAGACTCGGACTTTGCTATCCCGATGAAATAATAGTGGAGAGTAATCTTAATAACTGAATTTGTAAGGCTGCCCGTGAGCATTCGCTCACG
>JAZOOB010000057.1:0-3725 GCA_045654845.1 Eubacteriales bacterium
CTGACCCATATAGTCCTGAAGAACAGGGTTATTTGCCTTTTCAGCGGGAACCTTAATGGAGTTACCTTCGAATTCGAAGTAAACGTCCTCACCCTTCTTAACGAGTGTACCGTTAATGAAGTTCATCTGAGGTGTACCGATAAAGCCGGCAACGAACATATTGCAGGGGCTATCGTAGAGGTGCTGAGGTGTATCAACCTGCTGAATAAGACCGTCCTTCATAACAACGATTCTTGTAGCCATTGTCATAGCCTCTACCTGGTCGTGTGTTACGTAGATGAACGTTGTACCAACTCTGTTGTGAAGCTTTGTAAGCTCAGTTCTCATGGTTGCACGGAGCTTAGCGTCGAGGTTGGAGAGAGGCTCGTCAAGAAGGAATACCTTGGGGTTACGAACGATAGCACGACCGAGCGCAACACGCTGCTTCTGACCACCGGAAAGAGCCTTCGGGCGTCTTTCAAGAAGGTGGTTGATGTCGAGGATACGAGCAGCCTCTTCGACGCGGCGCTTGATCTCTTCCTTCGGAACCTTACGGAGCTTCAAGCCGAATGCCATGTTTTCAAATACGGTCATGTGAGGATAAAGAGCGTAGTTCTGGAAAACCATCGCGATATCTCTGTCCTTAGGAGCGACGTCGTTTACGAGTCTGTCGCCTATGAAGAGTTCGCCTTCGCTTATTTCTTCAAGACCTGCGATCATACGGAGAGTAGTAGATTTACCACAACCGGAAGGACCAACGAGGATAAGGAATTCCTTGTCCTTGATCTCAAGGTTGAAGTCGGATACGGCGGTAACGCCGCCGGGATATTTCTTGTAGATGTGCTTTAAGGATAAGCCTGCCATTTTACATTCCTCCAAGTGATATTTATTTTATTTTACTTTAATATTATAACAATTCTTTTCCAAAATTAAAAGTGGTTATTCATACAAACTTTATTTCACACAGTTGTGAAAAATGCACAAAAACCAAGGCTTTTGCAAATGTGACGAAAGAAATGTTAAGAAATAAAATCTAATAAATTAGAATTTACTCTGCTTTTGTCATATTTTTACAGCTGAGAGCTATTCTGTTCTTTACTAAGTCTACACTCTTTACGCGCACCTCGATAACGTCGCCGACGGATACCTTTTCGCTCGGGTGCTTGATAAATTTGTCGCTCATTTCAGAGATGTGAAGAAGTCCGTCGTAGTGTACGCCTATGTCGACGAATGCGCCGAAGTCTACTACGTTTCGTACAGTTCCCTTTAAGAGCATATCGGGAACGAGGTCCTTTATGTCAAGGACGTCTGTGCGAAGTGAGGGAGGGGGGAGACTGTCACGGATATCGCGACCTGGCTTTTCAAGCTCGCCTATTATGTCGAGAAGGGTGGGCTCACCGCAGCCGAGCTCGTCTGCCAGCTTCTTCGTGCCTCTTATCATAGCCTTTGCGCGAAGTGTCGAAATGTTTCCTTCCTTTACGTCGTCCTCGGTATAGTCAAACGCGGAAAGAAGTCCCTTCGCTATCTCGTAGGATTCGGGGTGTACGCCCGTATTATCAAGAATTTCCTTGGAGTTTGAAACGCGCAAGAATCCCGCGCACTGCTCGTACGCCTTCGCGCCTATCTTCGGCACCTTGAGGATCTGAGCACGGCTCTTGAATTCACCGTTTTCTTCTCTGTAATTTACTATATTCTTCGCCGCTGTCGCGTTAATTCCCGAAATGTGAGAGAGAAGTGAGTAGGATGCGGTATTTACGTCTACGCCTACACTGTTTACACAGTCCTCGACTACGCCGTCAAGAGCTTCTGTGAGCCTTGCCTGCTTCATATCGTGCTGATACTGACCGACACCTATCGCCTTCGGGTCGATTTTGACAAGCTCTGCAAGGGGGTCCTGAAGACGTCTTGCAATAGAAACCGCACTTCTTTCGGTTACGTCGAAGTCGGGGAATTCCTCTGCGCCAAGCTTGGATGCAGAGTATACGCTCGCGCCTGCCTCGCTTACTATCGTGTATTTGGTGTCAAATCCGAGGTCGCGGATAGCGTCTGCTATAAACTGTTCGCTTTCGCGCGATGCCGTTCCGTTTCCTATTGCGACTACGTCTACCTTATATTTGTTTACTAATCTTGAAAGCACCTTTCGGCTTTCCTCTATCTGTTCTCTCGGCTTTGTCGGATATATTACGGCGGTGTCGAGCACCTTTCCCGTCTTATCTACGACAGCGAGCTTACAACCCGTACGGTAACCGGGGTCGTAGCCGAGCACTGTCTTACCCTTCAAGGGAGATGCGAGAAGAAGCTTACGGAGGTTGTCCGCAAAGACCTTCAAGGCGCCTTCGCTTGCGTCGTCGAACAATTCAGACCTTACCTCTCTTTCAAGCGAGGGGAATATAAGTCTGTCGTAGCTATCCTCTATTGCGCGGGAAATGAATTCGCACACGGGAGATTTTTTGTTTACTATTACCTTTGAGGATAATTTGGAAATTGCCGTATCTCTGTCAAGCTCAAGAGAAACGCGCAAAAATTCCTCGCGCTCACCTCTCGTTATTGCGAGCACTCTGTGAGGACGGAGCTTTTTTATTTCCTCTCGGTAGTCGTAGTAGTCCGCGTATACCGAGTCCTCTTCCTTTGCCTGCTTTGTAGCGATAGCGCCGAAAGCGAAGGCGAAGTCGCGCAACTGTTTTCTGTATTCAGCCACGTCGGAAATGTTTTCTGCTATAATGTCGGAAGCGCCTGCGAGTGCCTCTTCTGCCGACGAAACGCCCTTTTCTTCGTCTATATACTGAGAAGCCAATTCCTCTAAAGTGCCGTCGTAAGCGTCTCTCTGCTCGAAAATGAGAAGTGCAAGAGGCTCAAGTCCCTTTTCCTTTGCCACAGACGCTCTCGTCTTTCTCTTCTGCTTATAAGGACGGTAGATGTCCTCAAGCTCGACCAAGGTGACTGCCTTTTCAAGAGCCTTTGTAATCTCGGGAGTGAGCTTTCCCTGACCTTCGATAGAAGCGGAGATTTCAGCGCGTCTTTCATCTAATTTGCGAAGATAGTTAAGACGGTCCTCCATAGAGCGAAGCGTAATGTCGTCAAGACTTCCAGTAACTTCCTTACGGTAACGCGCGATAAAGGGAATCGTGTTTCCCTCGTCCATAAGCGCGACGGTCTTTGAAACCTGCTCTTCGGTCAGCTTAAGCTCTTCTGCTAAAATTTTAATAATGTCCATGTTTCCTCCGATATGTGCAAAGTTTTATTTACATTTTTATTTATTTCTGTTTTCATAGTGCGCGAAAAGAATAGCAATTTCTTCGTCGGTGCAGTAGCGCCATTCCCCTCGTTTTAAGGAACGGTCGAGAGGTATGTCGGCAAATTCCACGCGCTCAAGATAGGTTATCTTGTTGTCGAGGGCTTCAAACATTCTTTTTACCTGATGGTATTTACCCTCTAAAAGAGTAACTACGCCACTTTTTCTGTCCTCGTTACATTCGAGCGTCGCCTCTCGGCAGACCACCCCGCCGTCGATAGTCATACCCGAAAAGAAGATTTTTTCGGCATCGGGCGGTAATTTTGACCTACACTCAAAGGCGTATTTTTTTGACACGTGATGCTTTGGTGACAGGAGAAAATGCGATAGCTTTCCGTCGTTTGTCAAAAACATAAGTCCTAAAGTGTCACGGTCAAGACGACCACAAGGGAAAAGTCCGATTTTCTGCAAGACGGGGGGAAGAAGCTCGGTAACTACGGGGAGCTTTCCGTCC
>JAZOOB010000058.1:0-13585 GCA_045654845.1 Eubacteriales bacterium
GCGCGATAGCAAACGTCTCGGCAATAAAGCTAAGAAGAGAATACAACCCCAAAAAGTAAAAACACTTCTTGACAAAGAGAAAAAACTGTGATATACTGTTATGCGTCAAAGCGAAACGTAATATCACAGTTCTCTTTGCAAGAGTTTCAAATTTCCCGTTTTTCACCTATCCGGGTGTGGCACAGTTTGGTAGTGAACGAGCAGAAAACAACTGAGTGTTGTTTTCGTAAGTGAAAGCCCAAAGCAAGAAGCAGAAGAAGTGAGTTTACGAACG
The DNA here is from genome assembly GCA_045654845.1 of Eubacteriales bacterium. Taxonomy (GTDB): domain Bacteria; phylum Bacillota; class Clostridia; order Oscillospirales; family CAG-272; genus UBA1740. The sequence goes on from JAZOOB010000058.1 coordinate 275, forward strand.
ACGCGCTGCGACTATGCGACGGCGTGTTCAGCCCTCTGGGCGCTCGGTGAAAATTTTGCGCTATAAATTCAGGCACTCACCTATAAAATTTAATATTTCGAGATGTGGCTCAGTTTGGTAGAGCGCTGCGTTCGGGACGCAGAGGTCGCAAGTTCGAATCTTGTCATCTCGACCAAGAAAAGAAAAGGGGTCTTGCGCCCCTTTCTTTTTTTGCTTGAAAGCTATAATATCGAACCTGCGACCTTTCTCGGACCGAACGCTTCGGGACAAAGGGTTAGTGAAGGTGAAAAAGATTATCAATCTTTTTCACCGAGCGGTCTGCCCAAAGCAAGAAGTCGGCAGAGCCGAGCCTGTCGAGGTGATAGGCGACGACTATGCGACGGCAGCGGGGCAAGTTCGAATCTTGACATCCCGCCCGAAGTTCTGAAAGCTTGCTTTCAAGGCGCAGGGCGAGGGAATCACGAAGCAAAGCGTATTTACCTTGTCATTAGAAAAGACCGTCTTTCGACGGTCTTTTTTCTCTATATATTATTTCTTTCTCGTTTTATATATGCCTATCCCAGCGGCGACTGCTACGGCAAGGGCTAAAAGGGCTCTTTTTGAGCCGAGCGTTTGTCTTGCTACCAATATCATTGTAGGTCCGTCTGCGCCACCTATAATTCCCACGCTTGAATTCGAGCCATTCATAGCAGAAAGAAGGCTCCCGTAGACAAAAAGATAAAAGACGAGCGAAAGAAGAGCGAGTACGCCCACAATTATAAATACGGCGCGCCAAGCCTTTCTTCTCTTTTCATTTCTTTTCGCAAACTGTTCGTTCAACAACTCAAGCTTCGCGGACAAGATTTGTATTTCGGTCGGACTTGTTTCTGCCACTGTTTCACCGAGCAACACGCTCACAGTCGTATCCAATTCCTCTGCAAGCTTTATAAGCATTTCCGAGTCGGGAGTGGACAAGCCCTTTTCCCATTTTGAAACCGTCTGTCTTACCACGTTTAATCTTATAGCAAGCTCTTCCTGTGAAAGCCCCTTCGCTTTGCGAAGGCCTTTTATATTTTCGCTTAACATATTCCCTCTCCCAAATTTTCTTGACTATATTATACACGAAAACTCCCTTTACATCAAGCAACGGTTTTTAACATTTCCTTTTTTCTATTATATATTATTGAAAGGGGCTTCCGTTTTGGTCGCCCCTTTTCTTTTTTAAGTTATATTCTAAAATCAATATCCTTTACGGCAAAAAATCAAAGGCACATTTCAAATATATTTTCTACGTCCTTTTGCGAAAGGGGCTTGAACCCGTTAATTACGCCGCCGTTGCACGCCTTTTTCGCCATTACCGCGAAGTCCCCTTTTTTGATGCCTATTTTCGTCAGGGTGTCGTCAAGTCCGAGTGTGTTAAAGAGGAATTCGGAAAGCATTTCGATACTCTTTTTTGCTATATCCATAGAAGAGAGCGAGGGGTCGATGCCAAACACGTTCACACCGAACTGTACGTATCTCGACACGTTTGTTTCGTCAAGGCAATATTCAAGCCAGCGAGGCATAAGAATTGCCAAGCCAAGTCCGTGAGTTATGTCGTACATAGCAGACAGCTCGTGCTCCATAGGGTGACAGCTCCAAAGGTGCTTTTTGCCTGCTCTGATAAAGCCGTTTATCGCCCACGAGGACGTCCACATCAGGTTTGCGCGAGCCTCGTAATTCGTGGGCTCTGTCATAGCGATGGGCGCATACTTGACGACGGTCTTCATCATTCCCTCCATAAAGCAATCTACCATATAGAGTCCCTCGTCCATAGTAAAGTACACTTCCATTATATGATTCAATATGTCGGCAGAGCCACAGGCGGTCTGATACTTCCCCACCGTATAGGTCACCGTCGGGTCAAGGAAGGACGCCTTCGGGTAAAGGTGAGGTGACATACGGCCTATCTTATCACCAGTTTCAAAATTTGAAATAACGCCCGTAGGGTCCATTTCCGAGCCCGTCGCAGAAAGCGTCAGAACGGTCACAAGAGGAAGCGCCCTCTCGACCTTCGCATTTTTCTCGGAAAAGAAATCCCAAGGATCGAACTCGACACAAGCACCTGCCGCCATCCACTTCGCCGCGTCCAAGGTAGATCCACCACCAACGGCTAAAATAACGTCGATGCTCTTTTCTTTACAGATATCCGCACCCTCGCGGACCGACTCAATGCGTGGGTTTGGCTCGATGCCCGAGATCTCGTGAACTTCAAGCTCCGCCTTCTTTATTTCTTCAATGACCGCGTCGTAAAGGCCCGTTTTCTTTATCGTGCCTCCGCCATAAACAAGCAACACCCTTTTGCCGTGCTTGGAAAGCTCTTTTCCGAGGTGTCCGAGCTGATTTTCTCCAAAATAAACCTTGGTGGGAATATTGTAAACAAAACTGTTCATTTTTCTCTCCGTTTCAAACTGCTTATATTTTATCTTGCGAGGCTTCCTCGCTTTAAAATTAAGGGCTGTCCGCTTTTATTCGGTCAGCCCTTTTTCTCTTTTATCAGTCTATCGTCTTATCAATTTTAAAGCGAGTGATCTTTCTTGAGGTGTTCTTCGGGAACTCCTCTTCTCTTATCTTCACTCTGCCGACGGCTTTGTAGGACGCATTTTTCGCGTTTACTGCCTTTATTTCCGCGTCGAAATATTCCTGCGCGTTTTCGATATTATGAAGCTTGAGCGCCTCAAAATCGGGATAAATCTCAGCGACGATAAGCTCGGTGGCGCTATCCGACTTGGATTCGCCCGCGTAAACTACGACCTCGTTTACACCGTAGATGCCCTGAATGTCGGTCTCAATTTCCTCGGGATATACGTTCTTTCCGTTTGAAAGAATGATGAGGTTTTTAATTCTTCCCGTAATGTATATCCACTGGTCACCGTCAATGTCGCGAACGTAACCCATATCTCCCGTATGGAAATAGCCCTCTTCGTCTATCGCCTCTTTTGTGGCTTGTTCATTTTCAAAGTAGCCGAGCATAACGTTTGGACCCTTGTAGCAGATCTCGCCCTCGCCCGCCTCGTTCGGATTATCAATCTTTACGTGACCGCCGATAATAGGCATACCGACAGAGCCATTTTTTCTGCACTCGTTTCTGTTACAAGAAATAAGAGGCGCACACTCGGTAATTCCGTATCCGTTAAGGATTACTACACCGATAGACTCGAAAAAGTCTATAATGCTCTGGTTTAACGCCGCGCCACCGCAGATAATCATCTGAAGCTCGCCACCGAAGTTTGAAAGCACCGACTCGCCAAAGAGCTTACGACGAAGGTCTATGCCGACCTTTCTCAAAGCGTTTGAAATCTTAATACCCTTTTTAAGCGTGGGAAGCTTTCCCGTCTTTTCCGCGGTCGCCATAATTCTCTTATAGAAGGTCTCAACGAAGAGAGGAACGAGAATGAGGTGAGTAGGCTTGAAGGTCTTTAATTCGTCGAGGATATAACGGATACCCGACGAAATGTATATCTCACAGCCCTGCGCGAAGTGTCCTACAAAGTTTACAGTCGAGCCGAAGGTGTGGTGAGGCGGAAGCGCGAAAAGCGTCCTTTCGGTTATGTTGAAGTTATACATACCCTGCTCCATATCCGAGCAGATATTTTTGAGCGAGAGCATAACGCCCTTGCCCTTTCCCGTCGTGCCCGAGGTGAACACGATAGAAGAAAGCTTTTCGTCGTCTATTTTATAGTCGAAATAAGAGGTGTCACCCTCTTCTATTCTCTTTTCGCCCGACGCCTTCAAGGTAGCGAGGCTTATCGCGCCCTCAACTATATCGTCGCCCATAGAAATAAGGGTAGAAAGGGTAGGCACGCCTGCCTGCACTTCCCTCATCTTTTCTGCTATCTTATCCGAGAAAAACGCGTATTCGCATTTTGCCGTCGAGAGTATAGAAATAATATCGGCGGTAGGCAGATCCTTATCGACAGGAACTGTTACTGCGCCCACCGACATAAGCGCGGTGTATGAAAAGAACCACTCGATAGAAGCCTGACCGAGTATTGCAACGGTCTTGTTTTCAAGCTCTTTTGTGTGAAGCTCTGTTGCAAGCGCTCTTATATAATCACGGCTTTCCTTAAACGTGATTTTCTGTGTTTCTTTGTCCTTAGGACTGTTCTTATACTGAAAAGCCACCTTGTCGGGAAAACGCGCTGCCACGTTTTCGGTCATTTCACGAAAATCGCGGAACTTGGTCGTTTCGTAAAGCGGATAGTTCTTCTTTCTGTTCTTAAATGCCATATTTTTTCTCCTTTTTAATAAGGCTTATTCGCAATTTCACGGGCTTTTTTCTGCCCGTACCCTTCTATTATATCAAAAAATTTCCAAAAAATCAAGAAAAATATATACTAAAGCCCCCTGCCTTCTATACGTCAAGCTCTATTTTCTTCATCGCCCTCCTAAATTCAAAGGCGAACAGGATAGAGGTAAAGGTCACCGCTAAAATATCTGCAATAGGCTCTGCCGTATATACGCCCAAAGTCGCGTCTTCTACTAAATTCGGCATAATATATATTAAAGGAAGAAGCAAAACAAACTTCCTTACCACCGCAACGAGAACCGAAGCACCCGCCCTTCCGAGCGAAACGAAGGTCATCTGGCAGGCGGTCTGTATGCCGAAAATCAGCATTCCGCCGAAATAGATACGAAGCGCGCGTGAGGAAAATGCAATAAGGGTCGAGTCGGGTGTGAAAAGCGATACGAAAACCGATGGAAAAAGCATTACTGCGCTCCAGAGCAATAGCGAATAGGAAAGACAGATTGTGAGAAGAAGGCGAAACGTCTTTTTCACTCTCTCTGCATTTTTCGCGCCGTAGTTATAGCTTAATATCGGCTGAGCGCCCTGCGCTATTCCCATAGGCGGTAGCATAGCAAACTGCATAACGCTCGTAAGGATAGTCATAGCACCGACGGCGAGGTCGCCACCGTAATCTAAAAGCGAAGAGTTGAAGCAGACCGAGATAACGCTCTCGCTTCCCTGCATAATAAAGGTAGCCGATCCGAGCGCTATACAGGGCAAAACAATCTTCGCCCTCGGCATAAGGTTTTTCACCTTCAAGCGCAAAAGAGTCTTTTTTCCGCACAAAAAAGATATAACCCAGATAGAAGATAGTGCTTGCGATATAATGGTAGCGAGTGCCGCGCCACGAACACCCATATCAAGCGCATAAATAAAGATTGGGTCGAGAATTATATTGGAAATAGCACCAACTATTACCGATATCATAGATATTCTCGTAAAACCCTGTGCCGTAATAAAGGCGTTCATACCGAGAGTAAGCTGTACGAAGAGCGTGCCTATCGCATATATTTCCATATATTCGAGCGCATAGCCTATCGTGTTTTCGCTCGCTCCGAAGGCGAGCAATAAATCCTTTTTAAATATAGCGAGCAGTACGGTTAGAATAAGCGAAATTATGATCTGCAAGGAAAAACAGGATCCGAGAATTTTTTCGGCACTCTCTGTATCCTTTTTGCCCATATAGATAGACGCTCTCGGCGCTCCGCCCGAGCCGACAAGTGCGGCAAATGCGGAAACAAGCAGAATTATGGGCATACATACACCCACGCCCGTCAACGCGAGGTCGCCTATATCTTCCATATGACCGATATAGATTCTATCCACTATATTATAAAGCATATTTATAAGCTGGGCTATCACCGTGGGAAGCGAAAGCTTAAACAACAGCTTTCCTATCGGGGCGTTTCCCAGCATTTCTTTTTCGTTTGTCATAAAAATCTCCCAAATGTTTTTTCGGTAAAATTATAGCACAAATACCGTATTTTTTCAAGCGAGAGGGCGTTTTGCTCCCGTTTTTAGAAAGTTTTTCAAGCCCTATTGACAAATTTTTCTTTTTGTGATATCATTATGATATCAGAAAGACTGCTTTCTAATGAAATTTGGAGGTAAATTTTATGAATGAAAGAATTTTGACAACCAAAAAGAACGGTATGTTGGTTCTTATTTTGACTTTTGCGCTTCTCGTTTTGGCTCTTGTCGGTGTAGTGTTCGGCGGAATAATGCTCGACGCAGACGAATCCAACGTAGTTGCAATAATAATCTTCGCCATATCAATGCTTATTTTCTGCTTTGGCTGGATTCCCTTTTTGGGACTTCGCGTGCTAAAGCCTCAGGAAGCGCTCGTCGTCACCCTTTTCGGTAAGTACGTAGGCACGCTTAAGGGCGAGGGCTTCTTTTTCATCAATCCCTTCTCGGTCTGCTTTAACCCTGCCGCAAAAACTCAGCTCAATCAGTCGGGCGACGTAAAGGCGGCGAGTGCTCTGCCGATAGCGACGGCGGCAAACGGTGCAAGCGTATCGCTTCAGAATGAAAACAAAAAAATATCTCTTAAAATAATGACCTTGAATAACAACAGACAGAAGATAAACGACTGTCTTGGTAACCCTGTCGAAATAGGCATCGCGGTTATGTGGCGCGTCGTGGATACGGCAAAGGCAGTATTCAACGTGGATAACTATAAGGAATACCTTTCTTTACAGTGCGACAGTGCGCTTCGTAACGTAGTCCGCATTTATCCCTACGACGTCGCGCCAAACGTTGATACCACAGGCGACGGTGTGGCAGACGAGGGTAGCCTTCGCGGCTCGAGTGACGTAGTTGCTAAGAGAATCAAGGAAGAAATTCAAGAGCGCGTAGCCGAAGCAGGTCTTGAAATAATAGAAGCAAGGATAACCTATCTTGCATACGCGCCCGAAATCGCGGCTGTAATGCTTCAGCGTCAGCAGGCATCGGCTATAATCGACGCGAGAAAGATGATAGTAGAGGGTGCTGTCGGTATGGTAGAAATGGCACTCGCCCGCTTAAACGAAAACGAAACGGTGAAGCTCGATGAGGAAAGAAAGGCGGCAATGGTGTCGAATCTCTTGGTCGTTCTCTGCGGAAACAAGGACGCCCAGCCCGTAGTAAATTCAGGAAGTCTATACTAATATGTCGGATAATCAGGAAAGAAAACAAATACCGCTTCGCGTTTCGGCAAAGCTCTACGACGCTATTGCTTCATGGGCAGAGGACGACTTTCGCTCTATAAACGGGCAGATAGAATATCTGCTCTCGGAATGTGTGCGGCAGAGGAAAAAGAACGGAAAATACGTCGGCGAGGAAATCGACCTGCCGCCCGAGTTGGATATTAAATAAAATTTTTTCGGTTTTTATAAAAAAGAAAAGAGCTGACCTTTAGAGCGTCGCTCTAAAGGTCAGTTTTTCAAAAATACGGTATATCTCAAAAGAGGTATGCCGTATCTTGCATTTGTGGGCACAAATGTAACGCTTCTCAAAAAAGAACGAAGGAAACACCCCACAATCATTGACATAGTTGCGCCTTCATGGTATAATAAAATTCAAGAAAGAGGAGTCTTTTGTTTCAATTTGACAAAATTTACGGAGGTGTGATGTGAAAAGGTTTTTTTGTACATTGCTGGTTTTGTGTATGACAATGTCATTTGTTCTTGGAGCACCTTTGCCTGCGAGCGCAGCCACAAGCGGAAAAATAGGGGGCTGTGAATGGTCTCTTAACGGCACGGTTTTGACTATAAGCGGAAACGGGCCTCTGAGCGTCAGTAACGTAAATTCACCTTGGGGAAAATCCATTACGGAGCTCATAATAAACGAGGGTGTTACGTCGATTTCAGTCGGAGCTTTTAATGAGTGTGCGTCTCTTTTTAGTGTTACCTTGCCAAGCACCTTAAAGGTAATCGAGCATAGTGCATTTTCAGGCTGTAGGTCTCTTGCTTCAATTAGCCTTCCTGACGGTTTGACTACCATAGGGAACTATGCCTTCTCAAATTGCGCTGATCTTCCGGATATTACTCTTCCAAAAACAGTTACTGATGTGGGAGTTGAGGTGTTCAATGAGTGCTATTCTCTAAATAATATCTTTGTTGATGCGGAAAATTCATCCTATACCTCGGTTGACGGTGTGTTGTTTTCAAAGGATATGTCAGTACTTGTCAAATATCCGCCAGACAAGAGTGACATGACGTATGCTGTTCCTGACGGAGTAAAAGAGATCAGCATGGGCGCTTTTAAAGGCGCGTGGAATCTTTTGGACATAACGCTTCCTGACAGTATAACAAAAATAGGACTTGTCGCCTTTTTTATGACAGTACCTTTTAATGATAACAATAAAGTCTATGACGGTTGCTTTTATTTGGGTAACTATCTGATATCTGCCAAAGACAAGAATATGTTCTCTTGCAAGGTAAAAGACGGTACAAGGGCTATCGCTGACGGTGCTTTTGTTTCGTTAGACAACCTGAAGCAGGTGACCTTGCCTGAGGGACTTTTGCAAATTGGTGACAGTACTTTTTCTTGGTGCGGTTCGCTTAAAACCGTTTATATTCCAAAGAGCGTTACAAAAATCTCCACTAGCGCATTTTATGATTGTAATGCTCTTGAGACTGTTTTTTACTCAGGAAATGCTACAGACAGTAGCAAAATAAGGATAGGAATACAAAACACGAGCCTGACCAATGCGAATTGGAAATATAATACCTGTTACGGTGGCAAGGACCACAGCTTTGGATCTTCGGTCATAACAAAAAACGCTACCTGCACTGAAGATGGCAAAAAGGAGATGACTTGCTCGGTTTGTAATGTCGTTACTACAGAAAGGATAGTCGCGACGGGACACGAATATGGAGAGTGGTCTCAGACTAAGCCCTCAACCTGTGTGTCGATCGGTGAAGAGGAGAGAATCTGCGCGCTTTGCCACGGCGCTGAAACAAGACCTCTTGGCGTTACAGGTCACGTGTGGACTCCTTGGACGGTCGAGATCGAAGCTTCGTGTGAAGACGTAGGCATCGAAAAGCGATCCTGCGTGTTGTGCTTTGGCGTGGACGCGAAGAATATTGAGCCTACGGGACACGCTTACGGTGAGAGCCAGACAGTGAAAAAGCCGACTTTGACGAAAACGGGACTTTCACAGGTTGTTTGTGAGCGTTGTGGAGCTGTTGAGGAAACTCCGCTTGAAAAGATAGCTCCCGGTGGATATATTATAGGCGCTTGCGTTGGTACAACAATCGCGATTTTGGCAGTTGTTACCGTATGCGTGATAATTAAAAAGAAAAAGACACGGGGGTGACTCCGGCACAATTTGAGGCATGATGGCGACTATATCATAGCGCTTGCGAAGCAAATTCATAACGACGAGCTTATGCGAGCCTTATAACTCAAAATAGCTTCCGTGGACACAGAAGCGGTGCATGTCAAGAAAAGAGGACGAAGAATTTTAACAATTCTTCGTCCTTTTCCTGTTGGTAAAAGTATCTTCTCTACCGCAGACACTCCTTCGCGTCTGCTCTTTTTGATATGTGAATTATTGTTTACACTTGCTTGAAGCGGGTTACGTTCTCAAGCACTATTGCGTCGCGCGCATCTTCGCGCTCGGTCTCAAATTCTACGTTATAGAGCTTGAGGTTGTCTACGTGACGGGCGAACATACCGTATGCGGGCGCTCTTCTTCCGTACGCCTTCGCTTCGGGGTATTCCTCTCTATACTCCTTCATCTTATACTCGCGGTCGGCTTCCGTTCCGCCACCGGGTGCAACGAACTGAATGTTAGAAAGGCTTACGTTCTTTATTATACTGTCGGGCTGACCCGCGATAATAAAGGGCAAGCGAACGGGTCTTACTCTCAAATCATTTTTGTAGTAGTCGCCCGAATTCTGCGCCATTGTCATATCGAAATCGTCGGGATAAGGACCTGTTATCATTACGTTTGAAATGCTCACGTTTCTCATCTGACCGATTTCAGTACCGACAGGACCGCGTGCGCGGAAGCCTACCATAAGAAGTATCGGAACAGCGACGTTTCTCATAGAGATATTGGAAATCGAGAAGCCTTCAACGAGCGCACCGTCTGCGGTCTTAAGACCTATACCCGTCGTACCCGTGTCGTAAATGGTACAGCCTGTGACGGTCGTGTTTATGTATGCGGAATTGGATTCGGTACCGAACTTGATAGCGGCGGCGGCACTTCTTACCACACAGTTTGAAATAGTGAGGTTTTCCATAGCCTTCATTCTACCGAGAGTGTAAGAGCACTTCGGAACTATCGCGTCGTCGCCCGTATCTACTATACAGTCGGAAATGGTCACGTTCTTGCAGGAATCGGGGCTTATGCCGTCGACGTGCGAGAAGATGTTAAGGCCGGAAATAGTTACGTTTTCACAGCCTGCCACGTAGACCGCGAGGTCGGTGACGTTTCTTATAACCAAATCTCTTATAACTACGTTCGTGCATTCCTTGAAAGCGATAGCCTTCGCGCCTCTGCACCACTTATAAGTTCTTCCCTTACAGTCGGTGTATTCTCTGTCCTCCCAAGCGGACTGCATATCTATCTTGCCGTAGCCCGTAATTGCGATATCGTTCGCGTTATCGGCATGGAAAAGAGAGTGGTGGAAATAGCTGTGGCTTCTGTCCTGAAATTCGATATCGGCAGCGTCGGTCTCGTAATCGTCGAAGTCGTCGGTATTCTTGCTACCGAGAATGAGCGCGCCCTTATCGAGCCAGATATGGACGTTTTCCTTTATATGCATCGTAGCACAAAGATATTTTCCTTCGGGAATATATACAGTACCGCCACCCACTTCAAAGCAAGCGTCGATAGCCTTCTGTATAGCGCGTGAGTCCATTGCAATTCCGTCGCCCTTTGCGCCGTAATCCTTTACGTTAAACATAAAAAATTTCCTTTCGCTAAAAAAGTTTTATACGACAATTATTATATCACAGTCCTCTCGTTTCGTCAAGGTTAAGAAAGCAAAAGACGGTGCGTTTTTCTCTCTTTTGTAAAAACCGCTTTTATATTTGCACTTTTGTACTCTTTTGCCTTGACAAGAGGTTTTTTATATAATATACTTGAATTAGAAATTACAAAACCGAAAGGAATAAAATTATGATTTTCGATACCATTGAACACGTAAAAAATTATAAGGGACTTGGCAGAGTTTACGACGCGCTCGAATTCTTTGCAAAGACCGATTTTTCGAAGCTCCCTCTTGGAAAGGTTGAAGTCGACGGCGACAAAATCTTCTACATAGTACAGGAATACGAGACCGCGCCCGAGCGCGAGGTCGAAGCGCATTTCAACTATATCGACATTCAGGCAATAATCGAGCGTGAGGAAATTATCGGTGTCGCTCCCATAACCGTAGAAAAGACCGTAAAGGTAGAATGCCCCGAAAACGACTATTGCCTCTACGATTGCGAGACCCAGCCTATTCTTATGAAGCCGAGCTACTTCCTCGTGCTTTACCCGAATGACCTTCACCGCCCCGGCGTATCCGTCGGTGCGCCCGCGCATTGTCGCAAGGTCGTTATCAAGGTTAAGTGTGACTGATAAAATGAAAAGCCGAAGCGTTTTGCTTCGGCTCTTTTTTGTCCAAAAGGACAGTCTTGGTCTGTCTTATCTTATAACCAATTTAGGTCTGCATATGTAAGAGTTTTCGGGCTTTTCTCCGTTTGCTATCATATCGAGAAGCGAAAGTGCTTTTTCGCACATTTCCTCGAGCGCGGGGTCAACGCTACAAAGCTCGGGTGTCGCGCACTCGCAAAGGAAGGTGTTATCAAACCCTATAACCTTCTTTTCAAGCCCTTTTTTGCGAAGCGCCTTCTGTGCGCCGAGTGCGATGAGGTCTGACGTGGCAATAACCGCATCAAAGTCGGTCCCCATTTCGATAAGTCCGTCTATCGCCTTTTCGCCACCGCCTATCGTGTCGCTCGCTTTTATGAGCAATTCTTCGGAAAACACAAGTCCGTTTTTCTTCTGCGCTATCGAAAATCCCTCTATTTTTCTTTTCGTGCTCTGTGTCATTTCGTCGTACAAAAGCGCCATTCTCTTGCACCCGTTTTCAGAAAGAAAGTCGACGGCTTCCTCTATTCCCCGCTTGTCGTCGCAGAATACCGAATATACGTTTTCTATGTCTACGGCACCGTTTACCGTTATTATCGGAATAGCCTTCGCTACCGCGGTGAGCTCTTCTCTGTCTATCGTATCGCTGAAGGTAGAGCCGACGAGAAAAATAGCGTCGACGTGCTTATTCTGTAAATATCTTATATGCTTTAAGGTGGTTTCCTTATGGCTACCTACACAAAAAAGAAGGGTGTCGTACTTTCTCTTATGAAGCCCCGACTGTAAAAGGCAGAGCGCCTTCGCTATAAAGGCGTCGCTTGGGTCGGTGCAGATTACACCTATTATTTTTATCGTATCGAGGGTGAGTCCGCGCGCAAAAATATTGGGGCGGTAGTTATCCTCCTCAATTATCCTTTTTACCTTTTCTCTCGTCTTTTCGCTGACGAGCGCGCTGTTATTCAAAACGCGTGAGACAGTCGCGATAGAAACGCCTGCCTTCTCTGCTATCTGGTAGATATTCATCGTCTTTCCCTTTTTCTTTTTCTTTACCATATAATAATACCATATTTTTCATTTCTTGTCAAATATGGGTTTTCTCTTGCTTTTTTTGCCTCTTTTTTTGCCTTTTCCCTTGACTTTTTTTATTTTCGAGTATATAATTTAATTACAAGGCTTTTGAAAGCGCTTACAAAACGCTTACATTCATATTATTCAGAGGTTTTTTATGCTGAAAATCAAAAATGGCCGTCTTATCTTGGATAAGGTCGAAGAAAAAAACGTTTATATTGAAAATGGCAAAATTGTCGCTATAACCGAAGAAAACCTGCCCTTTGACGAGGAAATTGACGCACAAGGCAATTACGTCAGCGCGGGCTTTATCGACACTCACGTGCACGGTGGTGGGGATTACGATTTTTCTGACGGTGGCATTGATGCGTTTGAAATTGCAGCAAAAACACATCTTATGCACGGCACGACCTCTATGTGCCCGACACTTGCAGCCCTTCCGCACGAGACGATAAAGAAGACCATTTCGGATTATAAGGAATTCGTTTCTCTTGGCTTAAAATCTCTTCCCCGCTTTTTAGGACTTCACCTCGAAGGGCCCTACCTCAATTATTCGCAGGCAGGCGGTCAGCCGAAGGATAATATCCAAGACCCCACGCCCGAAAAGTACAATGAACTGCTTTCGCTTGGCGAAGGATATATAACTAAAATCACCCTTGCCCCCGAATTGAAGGGCACGCTTGAATTGTGCGCTACCCTTAAGGAAAAAGGAATTATTGCGAATATAGGACACACCGAAGCGACCTACGACGAGGTTGTAGAGGCCGTCGAGGCAGGCGCTTCCTGTTTCACACACCTTTATTCGTCAATGTCAACTATTGTTCGCAAAAACAGCTTCAGAATTCTCGGCACTGTCGAGGCGGCTTAT
>JAZOOB010000059.1:0-7509 GCA_045654845.1 Eubacteriales bacterium
AGGCGAAGTGCGACTATAAGCTCTCGGTATCAAATCTGACCTTCCCCCATCAGCTTATGAGAGTTATACTTTTAGAGGCGCGTTATCGCGCGTTTGCGATAATAAACAATAAAAAATATCATAAGTGAAAAAATGCCGTCATTTGACGGCATTTTTTTATTTTAGATAGTAAAGCTGCCTGTGAGTCGGATGTCGCGAGAGCTCGAGCCAATGAGAAGGTCGAACCGTCCTTTTTCGAGTATCCACTTTTCTGTTGCTTCATCAATAAATGATAGGTCCTTTTCGGTTACTTTCCAACAGATTTCCTTGCTTTCATTCGGTTTTAGCTCAACCTTTTGGAAATTTCTAAGCTCCTTTTTCGCGCGCTTTACCGAGCAGACAGGGTCGCTTACGTAAAGCTGTGCCGTTTCCTTTGCCGTAACAGCACCGACGTTGGTTATCTTAAAGGAAACGATAGCACCGTTTTCGGTTTGCTTTATGGCTAAATCCGAGTAATCGAATTCCGAGTAGGAAAGTCCGTGCATAAACGGGAACATCGGTGCTATATTATCATAGTCAAATCCGCGATAGCCCACAAGAATATCGTCGAGGTAACGGCTTTCGTCAAAATTATATTCGCCGTAACGCGCAACAGGAGTGTCACTATATTTATACGGCAATGTAAATGGCATTTTTCCGCTGGGGCAAACCGCGCCCGAGATAATGTCGCCCAGCGCATAACCGCCTTCTGTTCCTGCATACCAGGAAAAAATCACTCCCGGTACGCTGTCAAGCCAAGGCATCTCGACAGGAGAGCCGGCGGTCAAGGTAACTATTATATTCGGATTTATGCTTGCAAGCTTTTCAATCATAATATCCTGCTCGGCAGGTAGCGACATATTTAAGCGGTCAGCTCCTTCAACGTCAAAATTATGTCCGAGTCCTGCGCAGTAGATTATATAATCTGCTTCTTTCGCCTTTCGAAACAGGTCTCCACTACTGACGTTCTTTCTCTGTGATGGGGTTAAGTAGCCGAATTCGAGCTTTGGGTCTGCTATGGGATTTTCGAGTTTTATGCTGATATTGACGCGCTCGCCCTTTTCTAAATAAGTAGCAGATTCAATCCGCTCTGTATGACCGTACTTTATTTTCCAAGCCTCTACCGACGGCTTTATAAAAATCTTGTCGCCAATACTAAGCTCCATAAAGACGTTTGATTCGATCATGAAGCTGTAATTTCCCGTTTCGGGGGCAATGAGAGTTGCCTCAAAGAGATAGTTTTTATATTTTGTGCCTGCAAGCTCGGTGTCGGTCTTGTAGAACACGAGCTGTTCCTCGCTTCCGTCCCCGTTTTTCTGAGTAACGGTCTGCTTAAAGCCCCTTATTCCTGCCTTTTGCTCTGCAATTTCAAGATTTTGGGCGGGAATGGGGGCATATTTAAGCTCCAATTCACCAGAGTCGTAGTCAATACGGCAGTCCGGTTCAAACGCGCGCTTGATACCGTCAAGAGGTGTTATTTCATAGAGAGAGCGGACGCCACAGCTTCCTCCGCCCTCCGCGTGCTTCGTTACTGCATTTTTGCCTACAACCAGTATTTTATTTGCCTTTTTGCGAATAGGCAGGATATTATTCTCATTTTTAAGCAGTACCATTGCTTCTGAGGCAATATCGTAGGTTGTTTTTTGATGCTCTTTTGTGTTAAACTCTCCGCGTTTTCTGTTTTTATCGAATTTGTTTACGCTGAACATAAGACGGAGAATACGGCGCACCTTTTCGTCAAGAAGTGTACGTACATCATCGCTTTCTTTCGCTTTTTCCAGAAATGCATCTGCAAGAAAATATTTATTATATGAATCAACGCTCGTGCCCATTTCCAAGTCAAGACCATTTTTTATGGCTTCGTCTGTATCGTGGCATCCTGCCCAGTCGGACATATAAACACCCGAAAATCCCCATCTTTCTTTGAGAATTTTATTAACGAGGTAATCGTTGTGACAAAGGTGCTGACCCTCGAATTTATTGTAAGCTCCCATAACAGAGGACGCGCCGCCCTCTATAATAGCCGCGTAAAATCCACGCAAATAAATTTCAAAAAGCGCGCGTCGGCTGACTAAAACATTGTTCGCCATTCTGTTCTTTTCCTGATTGTTCAAGGCGAAATGCTTGACACAGGCAGCTACATCCTGCGATTCTATTCCTTTTACTACCGGAGGAGAGAGCTTTTCTATTATACAGGGGTCCTCAGACATATATTCAAAATTTCTTCCGCAAAGAGGATTTCTGATAATATTTATGCCGGGGCCGAGAATTATATCCTTTTCTCGATATCTCGCCTCACTTCCGAGCGTTTCTCCAAATCGGTAGGCGAGCTCGGGGTTACACGTTGCGGCAACAGCAGTGAGAGTAGGGAGATACGTGCATTTATCTTCTTCGCGTTCAAGACAGGTCCAGCGATTTCTTTCGGTTTCAGAGCGTACCCCATTCGGACCGTCCATTAAGGCGAGCTCGTCGATGCCGAGACGTTTTACACCCGCAGAATAAAATTTCGCACAGGCGTGACACATATTGACCTTTTCTTCCAGAGTCATTTGACTTAACAGTTCTTCGATTTTCTTTTCGTTTTCTTTTGTTATTATCATTTCGTTCTCCTTGTTATAGAAATCGGGTTAATTGCTTCGCCTTATCTGCATTATAGCATAAACAAATATTAAACTCAATACAAAAAGCTTTTATAACAATAAAATATATCCAGACATATTAGAAGTACATCCTTTATACAGGTGTAATCTATACAACAAATGCGATTTCATTTGCCCAATAGCACGTTGAATTTTTGAAGGATGAAAAAATAAAATCCATCACAGACCTTTTGTCTATGATGGATTTTCTTCATTTGGCGCTCTCAATCGGTTGTTTTATAAACTTCCTTATGATAACGAGCCTATATGACGGCATTTTTTATTTATAGAGCAATTCAAAGTAGAGCCAAAGCACTGTGTATCTGTCCTTTAAGTCCTTTGCAAACCAGAGAGCATCTTCAATCTTTTTCTTTGTGTAGAAGCTCTCAAATCCATTGAGGTCAAGACCGATTTTTTCGATATAAGAAGCCATCTCACTTGACGAGGGCGCTTCTTTTAATATCTCTTTGATTTCTGCCCATTTCTCTCTGTATATATCGTACTTATCGAGATTATACCAGCCCATCTTATCCTGCAAGGCGATAATCTCCTTGTCAAGTGAGTGATATATTCTCTTTATCTCTTTTTCGTACTTTTCGCGCGATATCTTTTCGTTTCTTTCGGGCGATTCGATAGAAAGAAGCTCTTCTCTTACCTTCTGTGTATAATAGGAAGAGCAGATTACGTCTATTCCGTGGGGGAAATAGTCAGTACCCTCTAAAATTCCCGTTATTTCAAAGAAGTGAGAAAGATGATGCTCACTGCCCGACGCAGGGCGGGAATTGTTTACGTAGCTCATAGCCACGCCTGCAATTACGAGAGCTTCCATCAAAAGATTTATGCTGTTCTCGTCGCGATTTAAGATATCGCCCGCCTTATCCTTTATTTTCTCGACACAGTTATAGGTGAGGTCGTATACCTTCTGACAGAAGTACTCGCCGTTTACACACGCGCTTAATTTCCAGTCGTTAAGGCAGGAAAACTTTCCTATAATATCGCCGTAGCCCGCCTTTATCATTTCGATAGGGGCATTTTTAAGTATATCGGTATCGGCAATTATAGCCTTCGGGGGACGGGCATTGATAGTTACCTTCATTCCCGAAAGGATAAGCGCAGAGCCGACGGAAACGTAGCCGTCCATAGAGGGTGCTGTGGCTACTATGTAATAAGGAAGCCCGAGCTTGAAGCTCACGTGCTTACAAAGGTCGTTTATTACACCAGAGCCTACGCCTATAATAAGGTCGGTTTCCTTCGTCGCGGATTTTTCTATTTCCTCGATTTTCTCTTCATTGGGAATTACTACCGCGCCGTTGTCGGCAAGGATAAGGCTCTTTTCTACCTTATCGCCTATTCGCGCCATTACCTCGCCTGCAAACTTATTCGTATTTTTGTCGGAAACGAGAAGAATGCTTTTGTAATCACGGCAAAGTGCGGGCAGGCTATCAAGCGCGCCCTTTCCTATTACCACGTCGTCGGTCGGGCATTTGTGCTCGCGTCCACATTCACAGTTTTTAAAGCTCTCGTATAACTCTTTGATATTCATAATTACCTCTACGTTTTTCTTTATGATAAGTAACGCCCGCTTAATAGCGGGCGCTTTTTTTAGTCTTTCTTTGCAGATATATCGCGGTAGAGTGTGACTATAAAGCCATCTACGTTGTTGCCCGAAACTTCATATTGCGCGTCCTTTGCAAACTTGATTTCGGTAATATCCTCAGTCGCGGGAACGTAAAAGCTCTCGTACTGGTCAAAGCCTACTGTCATAAGCAAGTGCTGTTCGTCTATATGGAAATTCTTCAAGAAGGACATATACTCTTCAAGAGTGAGGTCATATTCCTTCATAAAGAGCGAATGCGCCTTTCCTACGTAGCGAAGCTGATACTGTGAGAAATCTGCCTTCATCTCGGTTATTTCTCTCTTATCGGTAGGATAACGGAAGATAAATCCGTACTTATGCGCGTTTGCTTCGAGCCAATCTAGCGCGGGCTTTGCCTGAGAGGAATTCATCTCGTAAACCAAGCCGTCCTCGCTCAACTTGAAGAATACAGAAAGTCCGGACTGGTATTCGCTATATCCCGCCTTGGGCTCATACATATAGGTGTCTTCAGCGTAGGTCTTATATGCCTTATCATAGCGAGTTTGCTGGTCACCATAAGCACGGTAGCCCGTATATATGGTGAGATACTTGAAGGTAGCTTCTTCATCATTATAATATGCAGAGAAAAGCTCGTTCAGTGCATTTATTACGTCGGTATCTGCCTTTATTGTGGTGTTAGAGAGGTAATATACCGCCTTCTTGTCGACAAGGACACGAGAACCGTATATTTCGCTCATACACTCTTCTGCAAGCTTGGTCTCATTTCTTACGGGGTAGTTCTTGTTTACAAGCAAGAGATTACCGCGATAGATATCTTCCTTCGTCTGCTCTATCTTCAAAAGGAATTCATCTGCCACTACGATAGGCTTCTGTGCTACGTACGTAAGCGTGGTGACCTCGGGGGGTGTGAGAAGCGTTTCGCCCGTCAAAGGAAGGGTAACCGAGGGGATATCAAGATTTGTGGGCGCGGTGGTAATAGCAGGTGCTACCGTCGTGGTAACAGGCTCTGTCGTCGTAGGTGTGGGCGCGGTGGTCGTACCCAAGGTGATAACAGGCTGTGTGGTCGTAACGGGGGCTGTGGTTATAGCAGGCTTATCGTCGGGGTTGCCGCAGGAAGCTACTGCAAATGCAAGTGCCATTACGAAAAAGAACAAAAGCGCTTTTTTCATCATATCTTAATTCCTCTCTTTTATTCGTTATCTGAAGAAACGTCCTCGGTGGGCGCTTTCTTCAATTCAGTAAGTGTAATTACAAATCCGTCTATATTATCACCCGAAAAACTGTGTATTTCGGAATTTTCGGGAAGCGAGACGGTCGCATTATTATCGTTTGCACTAATATAGAGCACGTAGTACTTCTCGCCGTCAAGTTCGATACAAAGCAGGTCTTCAAGCTCAAACTCGGGATTTTCGTCTACCGAATGATGCTCTTTAAGATAATCTATGTAGTCTTCGAGACTGATTTTATTTTCTGTAATGTAGACCGAATGAGGAAGTCCGACGTAGCGGTATATTCCAAGCTCTACTACGCTGGTACCCTTGAAGTCGGTGTTTCCTGACGCGGGATATCTTTCTATAAATCCATACTTGGGGAGATTTTCCTTCATCCAAGGGATGTAAGGAAGATGCTCACCGTCATCACCCTCAAGCGAAAGACGGAAGGAGAGCCCTGTATGATAATCACTGCCGCCTGCAATAGAAGCAATAGTTTTATCACTTACGTTGTTGTAAATGATCTCCTGTTCCTCTATCGTTCTGAAGGCGTCCTTTATTACGGGTTTATAGTAGCTTTCGGTCACCTCTTCTTTGTATTTCTTAAATACCTCAGAAAGAAGCGAGACCACGTTTTCGTCTAATTTTATGCTGTTATCTCGAACGTTAAAATACTCGTTTGAGAAAACGCTTTTCGGTGTTGATACTATCTCGTAAAGATTCGCGTTATTGACTACTATGAGGTTTCCGCTCGACTTATTTGAAATGGTTTTCTTCGCGCGTACGACGGGGGGCTGGGTTATGGGCGCGGTGGTTATAGGCGTGGTGTCCTCGGGTCTTTCTCTGTTTGCGAGCTTGCTCGTCATATTGATAAGAGAAAAGATAGCCACACATACCAAGGCGACTATAAGGATAAGCGACAATTTATATCTCGCTTCTTCTCTTTCGTTTCTCTCTGCCACGTAAATCCCTCCCGTTCATTTAAATTAAAAATCAGCCTGCCTGTCGACAGGCAGGCTGATCGATTTCTTATTCTTCGGATGCGTCCTTCATAGAAAGGTTCTGTCTGCCCTTTTCGTCGGTACCGAGATACTTAACTCTTACGGTATCGCCAATGCTTACTACGTCCTCAACCTTTTCGGTACGGGTCTTTGCAAGCTTGGAAATGTGGACCATTCCCTCCTTACCGGGTGCATACTCTACGAATGCGCCGATAGGAATAATTCTGGTTACAACACCCTCGTAGGTCTCACCTACAACGGGCTCAAATACGATCGCGTCGATTATAGCCTTAGCCTTATCTGCGCTATCTCTGTTGACAGCGGAAATGAATACGCTTCCGTCGTCCTCGATGTCGATCTTAGCTCCTGTGTCGGCTACTATCTTCTGAATAACCTTACCGCCCGAACCGATAACCTCACGGATCTTGTCGGGGTTGATCTGCATAGAGATCATCTTAGGTGCATAAGCAGAAACGTCTGCTCTGGGTGCGGGGATTGCCTTCAAGATATACTCGTCGATGATGAAATCACGAGCCGCGTGAGTAGTTTCAAGCGCGTTCTTTATAATCTCGGGGGTAAGACCGTCGATCTTAAGGTCCATCTGGATAGAGGTGATACCCTTATGAGTACCTGCTACCTTGAAGTCCATATCGCCGTAGAAGTCTTCAAGACCCTGAATGTCTATCATAGTCATCCATCTCTCACCCTCGGTGATAAGACCGCAGGAAATACCTGCAACGGGTGCCTTTATCGGAACGCCTGCGTCCATAAGTGCAAGGGTAGAACCGCAGACGGATGCCTGAGAGGTAGAGCCGTTCGAGCTGAGAACTTCACTTACAAGACGGATAGCGTAGGGGAATTCTTCAACGGAAGGAAGAACGGGAACGAGAGAACGCTCTGCGAGAGCACCGTGACCGATCTCACGACGGCCGGGGCTACGAAGCGCCTTCGCTTCACCGGTAGAATAACCGGGCATATTGTAGTGGTGCATATATCTCTTGGTTTCTTCCTCGTCTATACCGTCGAGCTTCTGTACCTCGCTG
>JAZOOB010000060.1:0-17352 GCA_045654845.1 Eubacteriales bacterium
GCATGGATGCACGAGCACCGGAACGTACCGAAACGAGAAGGGGGTTTTCAAGGTCGCCGAACTTCTTGCCGGTGATCTCCTCCATCTTGTCGATGTATTCCATGATCTCTGCCTGGATTTCATCGTTGATTTTTCTGCCGTCCTCGTAGTACTGAGTACAAGCTTCGGTCGTGATAGTGAAGCCCTGAGGTACAGGAAGACCAAGGTTGGTCATTTCGGCAAGGTTTGCGCCCTTACCGCCGAGAAGCTCACGCATAGAGCCATTGCCCTCGGTAAAGAGATAAACATACTTTTTGCTCATCTTTTGGAATCCTCCGTTTTAATATATATTTTGTTTTTTTGCCTACTATTTTTGCACTTGTATAACAATTGCACCCGTTATTATAGCACATTATAAGGAAAAATTCCACTTTTTTAACAATATTTATATTAATCTTTGGCAATCTTTACAATTTGTTAACAATTGTCTTCTATATAAATAAATTTCCTTAAATGACTTGCAAAACAGACTCTGATATGCTAAAATAAAAAAGCGCCAAAGCGCATAAACTTAAAGCATAAAATTTAAAATCCACGCCTGCATAGTTAAATGGATATAATAAACCCCTCCTAAGGGTTAGTTACAGGTTCGATTCCTGTTGCGGGTGCCAAAAAGATAGCCTACCCTCGCGGTAGGCTATCTTTTTAGCATTCGCACAGCGAACCTGCTCCGCGAAAGTGAAACGAAGCGGATTGAGTTCGCATACCCCGACCGAAGATCGACAAGCTCGCTTGTAAGCGGCAAGCCGAAAGATCCTCGCCAAAGGCGAGATTCCTCGCTATAGCAAACCGAAAGATTTTCGTTGCATCATCAAATTTCGCGCTATACGACAATTATTGACATTTAGCTCCTTATGCGATATACTGTATATAACGCGAATCGCGTAGGCGGTGTTCGTAATATCATAACTAAACTTTACAAAAGGAGAGCTAAGATGATCGATTTTAACAGCAACGGTTTTTTTGCGAGATTAAGGAAGGTTAACAACGGAGAATTTGGCGCAATTATCAATGACTTTTTGATTGATGGCGAGGATGTTATAGGTGCCTATAAAAGTGTTCGAGACGGTGTAGTTTTTACGAACAAGCGCATTATTGCTATAAACGTTCAGGGCTTGACGGGAAAGAAACAGGATTATACCTCTATTCCTTACAGTAAAATAAGCACCTTTTCATTAGAAACCGCAGGCTTCTTTGACTTAGACTCCGAGCTTGAGATATATCTTTCCGGTGTAGGAAAGGTAAAATTCCAGTTTACAGGTAGCACCGACGTCAAGGAAATTTGCAAGGCAATTTCGCAGTATACTTTAGCATAAACAATAGGCGCAAAATCCGTTTTTAATTGGATTTTGCGCTTGCTTTTTCCCCTTTAGTATGCTATAATTTCCCTGTTATTAAAGCTATTGAGGTGTTTTACTATGTCGCAGAAAACTGACGAAAAGAGAATAGAGGGAGCGCTTAAAAGGGGCTCGGCATTTTTTCCTATATTCCTTTGTTGGCTTGCATATATTACCGCGTACGCGGGCAGGTATAGCTATTCTTCTAATATAATTTCGATACAAGAGGCGTTTTCTACCGACTCGGCGACAACGGGCTTGGTCACCACCTGCTTTTTCTTTGCTTATGGCGCGGGGCAGGTAATAAACGGCATTCTCTGTAAGTATTACAAAAAGAGGTACGTAGTTTCGCTTGCCCTTGTTATGTCGGCTATCGTAAACTTTATTTTCTTTTTGGGCGTACCATTTTGCCTTATGAAATACCTGTGGCTTATAAACGGCATTTCACAGTCGTTTTTGTGGTCCTCGTTTATATATCTTTTGTCGAAGAATCTTGAAGAAGGTCAGCTTTCGCGCGCCGTCGTTATGATGAGCACGACGGTACCTCTCGGCACGTTTTTAGCCTATGGATGTAGCGCTTTGACGGTAAAAGTGGATTACACTATCACCTTTCTCGTCTCTTCGATACTTATGCTTTTTTCTGCTCTTATATGGTTCTTTAGATTTAATTCTGCTTTTTCCTTTGACTGTGAAAAGAAGGTGGTAGGTGAAAAGAAAGAGAAGAGCAAAATGAGTAGTGCGGTTTTCTCGGTAATTGCCGCGCTTGCGCTTCTCGCTATCGCTAACAACCTCGTTCGCGACGGTCTTATGACTTGGCTACCCTCGATACTTAAAGATAGCTTCGGTCTGCCCGACAGTCTCTCTATAATTTTGACACTCGTTTTACCTATACTTGGAATTTTGGGAACAGTTTTGAACACGAAGCTGAGAAATAAATTTTCTTCATTCGTGACCCTTTCGGGATTGTGGTTTTCGCTTTCGCTCTTTGCTATATTCGGTGTAATTCTGCTTATGAAAACGAGTTATTGGTATTATCTGCTCGCCCTTCTCGGCTTGATTTCACTCTTTATGTACGCGGTCAATAACGTAATAACGAGCATGGCACCGCTTTATATGCGCGATAAGATAAATTCGGGCTTGCTCGCAGGGGCACTCGACGGCTTCTGCTACGTAGGAAGCGCTATAAGTAACTACGGGCTTGGCGCGGTTGCGGACAAATACGATTGGGGCGGAGTATTCTACCTCTTGCTTGGCGTCTGCGCCTTTGCGGTTCTGGTTTCTTTCGTTAGCGCGCTTACAAAACGCAAATAATAATAAAAAAGGCATTGGACACGACCAATGCCTTTTTACGTTTTAAAAGAATAACTCACGGACGAAATAGATTTCGTCCTTTTTTATTGCAAATTCCTTGCCGTTCAAGTATTCAAGCTCCTCGCCGTCCGAGGTAAATTCAAAGCGGAGCTTATAGGAATAAAGCGCCTGATACTTGTAGCCTATTTTCCTATCGTCCTTATTCTTTGCATATTTTCCGTCGCCTAAAAGCGGGTGACCTATATGCGCCATATGAGCGCGAATCTGGTGCGTTCTACCCGTAAAAAGCTCGACCTCAAGTAACGAAATTCCATTTTTCGATGAAAGCGTCTTATATCCCGTAATTATCTTTTTCGCATTCTTCGGTGGATTTTTGTCAAAGATGCGAACCGAGTTTTCGTCCTCGTTTTTTAACAGATAAGCTTCAATTACAGCCTTGTCGGGCGAGGGCGTGCCGTGTACGGCGCAGAGATAGAATTTTGACAGCTCTCTGTTTTTGATTTTTTCGTTCATTATACGGAGCGCTTGCGCATTCTTCGCCGCTATTACTATTCCGCCCGTGTTTCTGTCTATTCTGTTACAGAGCGCAGGGGAGAAGGACTGCTCATCCTTCGGTGAATACTCGCCTTTTTTATATAAGTACGCCCATATCTGCATTATGAGATTATTTTTATCGTTCGTCTCATCCTCGTGTACCGAGATGCCTGCCTTCTTGTCTATTAAAAGGATATTTTCGTCCTCATAGACGATATTAAAGCTCGGGGTAATTGCCGACAAGGTCTTTTCTATATCGGTAGCCTCTTTTCCGTCTGCAAAAAAATCAGGCGAGATGAACAGCTGTAAACAATCCCCCTCGGCAAGAATCTGCGAGGGGGTAGTTCTTTTTCTGTTCAGCTTGATTTTTTTCGTGCGGACTGCTTTGTAAAGAAAAGACTGTGGCATATCACGTAAGGTCTTTAACAAAAACTTGTCAAGACGCTGACCTGCGTCGTTTTTTCCTACCTTCAGCTCGCGCATATCTTACTTCGTGCCGAAAAGTCTGTCGCCCGCGTCACCGAGACCAGGTACGATGTAGGCGTGGTCATTCAGTTTTTCATCGAGCGCCGCAGAATAAATATCTACGTCGGGGTGGTCGTCCTGTACCTTCTTTACACCCTCGGGTGCAGCTACAAGACACATAAGTCTTATACTGGTACAGCCCTTGTTTTTGAGCATACGGATAGCGTCGGAAGCGCTACCGCCTGTTGCCAACATAGGATCGACTACGATAACGAGTCTTTTCGAGATGTCTGCAGGGAGCTTGCAGTAATATTCAACAGGGTTATGAGTATCGGGGTCACGGTAAAGACCGATATGACCAACTCGTGCAACAGGCACGAGCGAAAGAAGACCGTCTACCATACCGAGTCCTGCACGGAGGATAGGCACGATAGCCATTTTCTTGCCCGCAATCTTTTTCATAGTAGCGCGAGCGACGGGAGTTTCGATTTCCACGTCCTCAAGGGGAAGGTCGCGAGTTACCTCGTAGCCCATAAGCATAGAAATCTCGTCAAGAAGCTGACGGAAATCCTTCGAGCTTGTTCCTACTCTGCGCATAATAGTGAGCTTGTGCTGAATCAAGGGGTGATCGATCAAATGGAAGGTACTCATTTTAAATTCCTATCTCGGCGCTTTTTATTTTCGTACGTACTTCGCCGACAGCACGCACTGTTCGTTACTTTTATTTTACATCTTTTCTCGACATTTATCAATAGCAAATCAGAAAAAACGTCAAAAAGATTTTCAATAACTCAAAAAACCTGTTTTCGTAAATAAAGGTTTACGCAACGTCGAAGCCAAAATAATCAGATACGCGTCAGAACAAAGCCTTTACAGCATCTGCAATTATTCTTGCACAGCCCTCAACACCGAGTTTTCCGCTATCGAGCGCCAAATGGTAGTTGTCATATTTACCCCATTTTCCGCCCGTATAGAAATTATAATAGGCGGCTCTTTTTTTGTCGGACTTGTTTATAAGGTCTATAATCTCGCCTTGCGTAAGGCTTGGATTCTTTTCCGCCACTCTCTTTTTTCTCTCGTTTATATCTGCATAGATAAATACGCTTAGTCGTTTTTCGTGGTTTCTCAAAACGTAGTCGGCGCATCGACCTATTATAAGTGCATTTTCCTTTTCGGCAATTTCGCGAATTGCTTCCGACTGTAAAATGAAAAGCTTATCGTTTACGGGGAGATTGTACGCGCTCATATGACCTGCGCTCAAATTGTTTGTGCCGATAGCGAATGAGTAGAGGAGACTGCTTGCGGCGGTTTCGTCCGCCTTTTCCAAGACGTCCTCGTGGATATCGGTATTTTTCGCTACTACCTTTATAAGCTCCTTGTCGTATTTCGGAATATTAAGAAGCTCTGCCACCCTTTCTCCTATTTCTCTTCCTCCGCTTCCAAACTGGCGCGCGACGGTGATTACGAAATTATTAGACATAGGTATCCCCCTTTTTCGTTTTATTAAGGTCTCTTTACGTTTATTTTATCACTTTTTTGCCTTTTTGTCAATGATAGCATTCTTCTCCTTTTTCGTTTTTTAAAATATGCACTTGAAAAAAGAAAAAAAGTATAATATACTATATGTATAAACTTGAAAACAAAACCGTGGAGGAAAATATGAGAATATCAATAGAAGGCGAACGTAGAATTGCAGAAGAAATTGGCGCAGAGGGCGGCAAGGGGCTTTTACAGCTCGACAGACTTGTAAACGCACCCGATATTCCCAAAAAGCTGCGTATGTTTGCAAAGGCTACACTTGAGCCTGATGCATCTGTCGGATATCACGTACACCATAACGAGAGCGAGACCTATTATATTTTGTCAGGCGAGGGCGAATACAGTGACGGAAAGAGCACGGTAAAGGTCTATGCGGGCGACGTCACCTTCACTCCCGACGGAGAAGGTCACGCGATAAAGAATATAGGTAAAGAGCCCTTGGTATTTATAGCTCTTATCGTTTTGGAGTAATTTAATGCAGAATATAAAAAAGGAAAACGGAAGCGAGAGCCTTCCGTTTTCTTACATAGAGGAAAAAGAGATTATAAGCCTTCTGCCCAAGAGGGCGCAGAACAGTCATAAGGGAAGCTACGGAAAAGCACTTTTGCTCTGCGGTAGTGAAAAATACAGAGGCGCGGCTATGCTCTCGCTTGAGAGCGCGCTTCGTACAGGCGTAGGTATCGCATATCTTTGTAGCGAGGCGAGCGTCGTGCGCGACGCTTGTGTCAGATTGCCCGAAGGCATTTATAGAGAAACCTCACCTATTAGTAAACTAAAGTTGTCAGAAATTTCGGATTTGACAATGGAAGCAAACGCTATCTTGATAGGCTGTGGGTGTACTGTCAGCGAGCTTATCGGCGAGCTTATAATGCACCTTTTAGAAAAAGATGGCGCGCCCTTGGTAATAGATGCCGACGGCATAAATTCACTTTCACTTTTTGGGAAGGAAGCTCTTTTTGCCCTTAAAAAATCAAAAAGGCAGGTCGTGCTTACGCCACATCCTGCCGAAATGGGTAGATTATGCTCTTTGACTACCGAAGAAATTCAGAGAGACAGACTGAAGGTAGCGAGTGACTTCGCGCGTGAAAACAACGTCACCCTGATTTTAAAGGGAAATCGCACTGTCATAGCAGACGCTAGTTCTGTAAAGATAGACGAATTAGGCGGTCCAGAGCTTTCAAAGGGTGGAAGCGGAGACGTGCTCGCAGGTGCAGTATGCTCGTTTTTAGCGCAGAAAATGACACCCCTATCCGCCTCTTGTGTCAGTGTTTATTTGCACTCCAAGGCGGCGAAAACGCTATCCCGTGAATTTTCCGAATACGGTGTATGCCCGTCGGAATTGCCTCGCCAGATGGCAAGAGAGATTATGCTTATTCAAGAGAAGGCAGATTAAGACAGTCGCTATATTCATCGCCCGCTATTACGTAGTGGGCGATTAGTTTTATTCCCACCTGTGAAAGAAGCTGATTTGCTATTGCCGTACCTTCCTTGTCAGCGAGTGAGGGGATAGGCGTACCGTTTGGATGATTGTGCGCCATAATTACCGAATTCGCCTTTTCATTTATAGCTGATTCAAGTATCGCAATCGAAGAGAGTGAAACGTAGCTTGCGCCGCCACTCGAGATTCGCTTGTGCTTTATGAATTCACCGTCGCGGTCAAAAAGCAAGACGACAAGACTTTCGTCAGAATCGCTTGCAAAAAGTCTGGCGAGAAATGAAAGAATTTCGTCCTTATCGGAGAGCGAAAAAGTCTTAGGCTCTCTTTCTATAAGATACTGATTAGTTGCGCTGACAAGTCTTATAAGCGTGGCTACGTTTTCGTTTACACCTTCTACCTGCATAAGAAGGTCGAGCTTTGCAGAAAAGACGTTGTTTGCCGAGCCGAATCTGGACAGTAACGCAGAAGAGAGCTCTTCTGCGCGATTTTTGTTTGCAAATCGCAAAAGAGAGGAAAGAAGAGAAAGCTCGTCTATGTTATTATCGGCTTTTCCTTTTATTTCTTCTGTTTTTATCTCGTTAATCGGGATTTTCTTTTCCTCGTATCCGTCGGCGGCGGAAAGGGAGGGCACGTCAAATCTATCGTTTTCCTTCGTCATTTTCTTGCTTTTTACAAATACGGGAGAATAGTCGTTTTTGTTGACTACAAAAAATTCGAGCATTCTTATCCCCGAAAGCTCAAGCGTGGATTTCAGTCTTAACGCCGAGCACACGTCCTCAAAGTCCGGGATTGCGATAGAGTTATATTTATGCTGATAAAGAACGACAAACGAAGCGTGAAGTCTTATAAATTCGGATACTATATCCTCGGTTTTTAAGAGATGAATTCCTTTCGAGTCGTCTGACAGTTTCCTTTTGCCGATAATTTCAAAGCTGTTGTTCAAAAGCAAGACCGCGCTTGAAGGGGATTTTTCTTCTTCTACGAGAGTGCAAAGATATTTTCCCATTTCGTCTATGCTTTTATAGGACTTAAGGGAAGCGTTATCGTTCTTTTTAGAAATCGAAACAGAGCGTCGGACGTAGTCGAGTGTATGGAGAAAATCGGCGGTGTAAGCACCGACGTTTGATACTTCGGTAAGCGACTCGGCTTTCGCCTTCATAATATTTTCAATAGAGCCGAAGCGGTTGATAAGATTGTGCGCTATTGGGTTTGTGTCCTTATACGGAATGCCGTAGAAAAGGATAAGCTCGAGCATATTGTGCTCTTCAAAGGAAAGGTAACCTTCGCTATTAAAGCGCTTTTTTAATCGTGAGCGATGATGCGCGTGTATATTAGTCTCTTTTGGCATAGCTTTCCTTTCTGTTTTTTTTGGTAATCATATCAAATGAATTGTACCATAACAGTCTTGTTTTGTCAATTTGTGGAGTGAAAAAAGGAAAGAGTTAAGCTAAAAACTTTACAAAAGGAAAAAACTGTGTTATACTATGATTGAATTTCAGATAAGAAGAGAGGGATTTTATGCTTTCCAAGGTGTATACCGCAGGCATTACGGGCATTGACGGCTTTGAAGTAACTGTCGAATGCAGTCTGCGCGACAGTCTTGGCGAATTTGAGCTTGTAGGTCTGCCCGACACAGCGGTAAAAGAGGCAAAAGAGAGAGTTCGCTGCGCCTGTGAAAATAGCGGTTTCAGATTTCCCTCTGCCGATATTATGATAAATTTAGCCCCCGCTAACAAGAAAAAAGAGGGTAGCTCTTTTGACCTCGCTATCCTTTGCTCACTCTTTAAATGCGCGGGCATTATTCCGAGAGACGTATCCCTTGACGATAAATGCTTTATAGGTGAGCTTTCACTTTCGGGCGAGCTTAGAGCCGTGAGTGGAATCCTTTGTATGTGCATAACCGCGAAGGAAATGGGAAGAAAAGAAGTATACGTACCGACGTCTAATGCAAAGGAAGCGTCTGTCGTAGAGGGTATAACCGTCTACGGAGTAAAAAGCGTAAAGGAGCTTGTCGAGCATTTAAAGGGAAATAAAAAAATCCCCTCGGTATCATACGACAAAAGCGAATTTTATTCAAGAGTAGGGAAGTGCGAGCTTGATTTTTCCGACGTGAGAGGACAAGCCGAGGCTAAACGCGCGATGGAGATAGCTGCCGCCGGCGGACATAACATTCTGCTTATAGGCCCTCCCGGCTCGGGCAAGTCTATGCTTGCAAAAAGATTGCCCACCATTCTGCCCGATATGACCTTCGATGAAGCGATTGAAACGACGAAGGTGCATTCGGTAGTCGGAATGCTAAAGGACAATCTCGTCACGACTCGTCCCTTTCGCTCGCCTCACCATACCGTCAGTACGGCAGGACTTATAGGCGGTGGCGCGAATCCCAAGCCGGGAGAAATATCACTTGCTAACAACGGAGTTTTGTTCCTCGACGAATTCCCCGAATTCCCGAAGTCTATTACGGAATCTATGCGCCAGCCCTTAGAGGACGGCGTGGTTACCGTGACGAGAGTAAATTCGAGATGCACTTATCCTTCCTCGTTTATGCTCGTCTGCGCTATGAACCCCTGTCGGTGCGGATATTTCGGTGACCCTAACCGCAAGTGTGTCTGCCGACCAAACGACGTAAAGAACTATCTTGCGAAGATAAGCGGACCTATGCTCGACCGAATCGATTTACAGGTAGAGCTTCCCTCTGTTTCATATTCCGAAATATCAAGCATAGAGCCCGATGGAGACAGCTCTGCTACAATACGAGAAAGAGTAAATAAGGCAAGAAATATTGCCATTAAAAGATATGAAAACGAAGGTATGAAGGAAAAGTGTAACGCTCAGCTTTCATCCTCACAGATAAGAAAATTCTGTCGCCTTGACACGTCGGCTGAAATGCTTTTAAGGGATGCATTCGACAGACTTTCAATGTCGGCTCGCGGCCACGACAGAATCCTTCGTGTCGCACGTACTATCGCCGACTTGGCAGGTGCGGAGAGTATAAGCGCCGTGCATATTGCAGAGGCGATAAGATACCGTTCGCTAGACAAAAAATATTGGGCAAACGGAATAAATCAGGACGAATAAATATAGGAGAAAAGAAATGACTAAGCAGAATAACACGATGCTATGCGATTACTACGAGCTTACTATGGCAAACGGCTATTTTGAGCTTGGAAAGGGAGACGAGATTTCCTATTTCGACGTATTTTTCAGACAGATTCCCGACGGTGGCGGATACGCTATTGCGGCAGGTCTTGAACAGGTTATCGACTATATAGAGAACCTCGAATTCACCGACGAGGACATTGAGTATCTGAGAACGAAAAAGTGCTTTTCCGAGAAGTTCCTCGAATACTTAAAGACCTTCAAGTTTACGGGTGACATTTATGCCGTGCCCGAGGGTACGCCTATATTCCCCGGTGAGCCTATCCTTACAGTGCGCGCCCCCTCGATGCAGGCGCAGTTTATAGAGACGTATCTTCTCTTGGCACTCAACCATCAGTCGCTCATCGCGACAAAGGCGAACAGAATCGTACGCGCAGCAGACGGAAGACCTGTTGCCGAATTCGGCTCGAGAAGAGCGCAGGGCGCGGCAGGTGCGGCGCTTGGTGCAAGAGCCGCTTATATAGGTGGCTGTTCTGCTACGGCTTGTACCATAAGCGACAGAGACTATAAGATACCCGCGACAGGTACTATGGCTCATTCGTGGGTGCAGATGTTCGACAGTGAATACGAGGCATTCTGCTCTTACTGTAAGCTTTATCCCAACAACGCGACGCTTTTGGTGGATACCTACGATACGCTAAAAAGCGGAGTTCCGAATGCTATCAGGGCATTCAAGGAAATTCTTCTTCCTATGGGAATTACCAAGTGCGGAATCCGACTTGACTCGGGCGATATTGCATACCTTACCAAAAAGGCGAGAAAAATGCTCGATGAGGCGGGACTTACCGAGTGTCGAATAGTAGTTTCAAACTCGCTTGACGAAAATATCATACGCGACCTTATATCTCAGGGCGCGAAGGTCGATTCCTTCGGCGTAGGCGAGCGACTCATTACAGCGAAGAGCGACCCTGTTTTCGGTGGTGTTTATAAGCTCGTGGCAAAGGAAAAGGACGGTGAGGTCATTCCGAAGATAAAGATAAGCGAAAATGCGGGAAAGATTACAAATCCCCATTTCAAAAAGGTTTATCGTATAATGGATAAGGACACGAACAGAGCGATAGCCGACCTTTTGGCAGTATACGACGAGGAAATTGATGAAAGTCAGCCCCTCGAGCTTTTTGACCCTCAGGATACGTGGAAGCGCAAGACCGTCACGAATTACGTAGCAAAAGAATTGCTCGTTCCCGTATTCAAGGACGGAAAACGTGTGTACGAGTCCCCCGATATAAACGAGATAAGAGCATATTGCAAGGAGCAGGTAGACACCTTGTGGGAAGAGGTGCTTCGTTTTGAGAATCCTCACCGCTATTACGTGGACCTTACCGAGAAGCTCTGGAAAATCAAGATGCAGCTCCTTGAAGCACACGGCAAACGCAAATAGGGCTTGTGCCTTTTGGCATAACCGAACAAAAATAGAATTATTTAAAAGGGTGGAGGCTTTGATGCTTCCACCTCTATTTTTTATAAGCAATAATTTTAGAATTTATTTATGGTTGAAATTCTGCGAATTTCCTCAAATTTATTAAAATTTTTGTTCTATTTCCGTTTACTTCCTCTCGCCGTATAAAATACGTCTTCGGGTCGCAAACGAAAATTTCTGCTCAAAATCCACCGTGCCCCCGTGCTTGTGCCTTTCGGCATAATCAAACAAAAAAGGCATTACGGAAAACCGTAATGCCTTTTTATTATAGAGATTTGGCTCTTTCGTCAATATTATGACGGAAGTTAAGAAGACTGCGGGTGTAGGGCTCGTTCATAAACGGGCTTGTGATAAGAAAGTCGGCTGTTGACATATTGTTTGCTATCGGAATGTCGTACACCTGCGCTATACGGAGAAGCGCCTTTACGTCGGGGTCGTGAGGCTGAGCAGTCAGGGGGTCGGAGAAGAATATGACGATATCTATCTTTCCGTCTACTATTCTTGCGCCTATCTGCTGGTCGCCTCCGAGAGGGCCACTGTTATATCCGCGAATGGGGAGACCTGTCTTGTCGGAAACAAGCTTTGCCGTCGTACCTGTTCCGCAAAGGAAATGATGCTCGAGAATGTGCTTATTTTTCTTGCACCAGTCGACGAGCGCCGCCTTTTTATTATCGTGAGCTATAAGGGCGATATTTTTCTGCTTTGGAATGGTCACGTCTATGTATTGATTTTCAAACATGATATTTACCTTTCAAAATGAGTTTTACAAAATTATTGTATCATTTCCGACCTTATATTTCAAGAGAAAAATTTCTTAAAATGCAAAAATCCGCAAATATAAACAAAAGTTTACAAAAAGAGACGAGCTTTTGCTCGTCTCTTTTGATTATTTGCTTAACAATTCTTGTGCCACAGGCCAAGAGGCGTCCGCGTAGAAGCGGTGTCCACCCTCACCCGATACAAGACGGCAATTATCCTTCGCGCCAGCTGCCTCATAGAGCTTTTTCGTCATCTCAAAGGTTTCGTAAACGCCCTTTTCAGGGAAGATTCTGTCCAGCTTTCCGTGTACTACAACGAATTTTCTGGGAGCTATAAGACCCGAAAGGTCGCCCATATCGAAATACTGTGCTATATTAGGCACGAAGTTGCAGGCACAGTGATTCATAGCCGCGATAGAATCCTTATAAGTACATACGGCACAGGAGGGCATTGCAAGAGAGATACGCTCGTCTACGCAAGCTGCATAGAACGTAGTAGTTCCTCCGCCCGAGTTGCCCATACAGTAGATATTCTTTTCATCGATAAAGGAGAATTTTTCAAGAACTGTGTCTATTATGCGGGAAACGTCCCATACACGCTCGCCGACGGTTGTTCTTCCGTTGAGGATAGCCGCCATGCTTGAAACGTAACAGTCGGGGCCCTTTTCGCTTCCGCCGCATTCACCGAAGTTTCTCTGCTCGATTGCAAGAGCGCAGAAGCCTTCCTTGATTATGCGGGGAGCAAATGCTCTGTCGCCACCCTTTACGTCGTTTTCATCACCCTCGAATTTCGGTCTGCCGAGAGAGATGTGCGCGCCCGTCGAATGTCCCTGAAGACAGATACAAACGGGAATCTTTCCTTCCTTGCCCTTCGGTACCCAAAGATGCGCGGGAACGAAATAGTTTTCTTCGGACTGAATAGTGAAGCGGTATTCGGTGAAGTCGTCGAATTCCTTTTCAAATTCTATATTGAATTGAGTGTCGCACTTCTTCATAGAAGGAATACCGAGAAGCTCTATGAGCTTGGCTCTCGCCTCTTTTTGCCATTCTGCAAAGGATTTGTCAGAGGTATAGCGCATAGAGGGGGTTACGTTACGGATAAGTTCGAGGTTTTTTATCTGAGGAATCTTGTTCATAAAAAAGCCCTTCCTTTGAATATTTTTTACTTATTTAGTATATCATAATTTTTTTGTATAGTCAATCTTTTTGTCGATTAAAAAGAGGGAAAAAATAAAATTGTTTTGAGACTTTTTTGTTTACATTTTATTCTTGAAAAAAACTATATTTTGGAATATAATGAAAATAGGAATACGTCTAATGCGTTTTGAAAGGGGGATTTTTTATGGCAATAAGAGTTGACAAAAAAGCGCTTAGTTTTTTATACCGTTATTTTATAAAAGGCTCGTCCGACGCGCGCCAGATTCCTTATATTCCCCAAAAGACGCGTATAATGTCGGAAAATAGGGAGGCTAAACTGAAAAGAGCAACACCCGAAAGCCGAAATATAAGCTCAAGAGCACTTATTAAAATGCTCGAGGCCTTAGAAAATGACAAGGACTCAAACGTTCACGCACTCGGTGTATACGCAGTCGACGCGGTGATATGCGAGGCGTCTGCCTTCGGCTACGATTTTAATATGTGGAGCTTAACCCACTCTATGTGCAAGACCGTCACGGGCCTTGCGATAGGTATGCTCGTCGATGACGGACTTCTTTCGCTCGACACACCCGTTTATACGATTTTAGACGATGACCTTCCGTCGTTTCTTGGCTCAAGGACGAAGCAGATAACCGTGCGACATCTTTTGACCATGAGTAGCGGAAATACCTTTAACGAAATTGGCTCGGTAACCTCTTCGGATTGGGTGCGCTCTTATTTCGAAGCGCCCATTGATTTTGAGCCTGGAAAATGCTTCGCCTATAACAGTATGAACACCTATATGCTTTCCGCGATAGTGAAAAAACTATCGGGCGAGGGCTTGTCCGACTTTTTGAGGACTCGTCTGTTTGATGTGCTCGGTGTCTCGGATTTTCTTTGGGAGACCTGTCCTTTAGGAATAGAAAAGGGCGGTTGGGGACTTTATATAACGCCCGAAACGATGTTGAAGCTCGGCACGCTCTTTATAAACGGCGGAGAATACGAGGGAAAAAGAATAGTTTCTTCTTCGTGGATAGATGAGATGAAGTCCCGTCAGATAGAAGTGCCCGACGAAAACAGAAGCTACGATTACGGCTATCAGATGTGGGTGGGAAGAAAAGGCGACTGTTGCCTCTTTAACGGTATGCTCGGGCAGAATATTCTCATTTTCCCCGAAAAGAGAATAGTAGTCGCGGTCACCTCTGCTAATTCCGAGCTTTTCCAGCGAGGAAAGCTTCTTTCCATTATATACGACACCTTCGCTGACGAGGCGACCTATATTGATAAAAAGAGCGATAGACGCGCCCTTCGTGAGCTTCTTAAAAAGGAAAACACCTTTTTTGACAACCGTCGATGGATAAAGGAGGCGCATCACACTCTCGGTTACCGTCTGCTTTTTTCAAGGCATAACAAAAGGCGTCAGCTCAAAAAGTTTGAGGCGATACTGGACAACACCTATTATTTTGAAAAAAATAATCTGAGCTTTATGCCCACCTTCGTTTCGCTTATGCAGAACAATTTGGGCGCAGGACTTTCAGGGCTTCGTTTTTTTAGCGAAAAAAATGACCTCTACGTCACCTTCATCGAAGAAGATAGCTTCAAGCTCAGATTCGGCTTAAAAGCCCCAATAGAAAACAGAATAAACGTAAGAGGCGAGGAATATATCATTTCCGCGTGGGCTCAGTTCGCAGAAGACGAGGACGGGCGAGAGCTTTTAAAGATAGAGCTGCTGTTCCCCGAGCTTCCCGCTGTGAGAAGAATGAAGCTATACTTTGATGAAAATGGAGTGGTAGTGAAAATGCTTGAGCTTCCGGGCAAGGAGGTTTTAGGCGATTTTCTCGATAATATGAAGACCGTCGCGCCAAAAAGCGAGTTTCTCGTCAATTTTATAAGACCTCAGCTTGAACGTGAGTATATAGCGTATAAGATTACGGACTATTTTGAGCCGTGTCTTTATGCGAGCAAGCTACCTGTAAAGCATGAAGCTCCTGACGACGAGACAAAAGAATAAAGTTAAAGGCTATGCAAATGCATAGCCTTTTTTAAATTTGTTTTTTAAGTAGCCTGTTCAGAACGTCGCAAAGGGGAACTATGAGTAGCCCTGCCACAAGATTTCCAAAGCCGTGAAGAAGGTCGAAGGGGATACCCGCTATAATCCAAGCGATAGCGCCCTCGAAATTAAGTCCCCACATGATAGCCTCGGCAGGCGCGTAGAGTATACCGAATAAGAATCCGTGAATACCGCAGACAATGGGATATACGATGCACTGGACCTTTTTCGGCATCTTTTTTGGCAATAGCATAGTTATTGCCCACAAAATAGTCCATATATAAAGATACGGCATCCACCATAGAGAAAATCCCGAGTAAAGACCGTTTAAAAAAACGTAGAGATATATAGGAATTAACCCTTTTTTGCGAAATACTATCGCGTTTATCATAGTAAGTGTGCCAAGCAGGTGTACGTTTGGCAAAAATTCCATAACCAGCTTGGAAAGGAACATGAAAGCGCCGAGAAGGGCAAAAAGAACGAGTTCAAGCACCGAAAGGTGCGAGCTACTATTTTTTTCTTTGTCAGTGTGCATATTCAATGCGGTAGCTTTCCCCTTCTTTTATTTCTGTGAGCTCCATGCCCGTCATAGCGTACTCGCCGTTTATGTAAAATGCCCAGTAGCTTTGGTCTACGTCATAGTCGGGTACTATTCCGTTTACGACCTTTACGTATAAGCCGAACGGGCCCTCATCGCCCGAAATAAGTCCGTGTTCCAGAAGCGCCTCGCCAACCGTGTTTTTGTCGGTTTTCACCGTAAACGTGATAAGATGCTCGTTTACCTTTAATTCTACGTTAAGTGTTTTTTCGCCATCGCCAAAGGTAGTGCTTTCCTTGTAAACGGCGTTTTCCCACAATCCGTCTTTTTCTACCTTGCTCTCGTTACAGGAGACGAGGCAGAAAACGAATACGAAAAAGAGAAGAATCGAAATAGCTGAATTAAGTGTTTTTTTCATTTTTTGTTATCCTTTCTTTTTTAGGATAAAATAAAAGCACCCTTCAGTAAGGGTGCTTGTGAAATCGGTACTATGCAAACCGAGATAAAAAGGGTATACTATCCCTTTTTCACAATCCCCCCAACGTAGCCCAAGGGACCTTTACGTGCGCAGTACGATAAGCATTCCGACTTGACCTTGTGGGAGATACGGTAATGGCTGTTGCTACGGATTCTCACCGTGATTTCCTTATCCTCGAACAATGCCGTCCTGCAGCATGCCCGAAAACGAATACAAAAGTATTCAGATGAACTGCGTTTATTCCTTTATAACGTGATTATAGCACTAAAGACGCGCTATTGCAAGTCCTTAACGAAAAAAAGACAGAGAAGAAATTTCTCTGTCTTTTTTATTCCGCTATGTATTTTAGCAGAACCACCAAACCTTCTTGTTGAGGATCACACAGATAAGGTCGATAAGCCACAAGAAGGGAGCGCAGAAGAACAGGATTATCGAAACTACGATACCTACCGTGTTATTTGCGACAAGGCTTCTGAGGAGACGGTAAACCGTCCAAACGATATCGAGTGCGGGAATGCAAAGAATGAGTTTGACGATCCAAGGAAGATTGTCAAAGGTCTTGATAGCTTCTTTCATAATAAGCCTCCAAAAAAATAATTTAGCATTTAGCTAACTTTATTATACAATATATGTGGTTTTCTTGCAAGAGGTTTTTTCAGTTTTTTTGTTTTGGGGAGCAAGCATGCCGAAAGGAGAACCGTAAAATGAAATCACCTGCGGTGATGAAATCCTTGTTGCACTCGGATGAGATCTTAGGCTTACGCCTCAGATGAAATTAAATCCGCTTTCAATCACCTCGCGTCAGCGAGATCTCACCGCTTGCGATTTCATCCACACAAGTGGATTTATTCCGCATCAGCGGATTTAGTTGAAAAAACCTCATCCTATTTGGATGAGGTTTTTTCTGGTGGACCATCAAGGACTCGAACCTTGGACCTACCGGTTATACTCCTTGCGAGTTGCCTTTTAAAAAAAGGCACACTCCGTGTTACGTTTCGCCTTGGCGAAACACTCGCGGAGCAATCTGCGCGCACCTCACTTGTGCAAGCACAGACTCGCTTGCGCTTGATTATGTAGTCTCCGGCTCAAACCGGCGGTCTAATGCCGTGCCTAACGGCGCAAAAACAAAAGAGAGATAACCGCGAGGGC
>JAZOOB010000061.1:0-4869 GCA_045654845.1 Eubacteriales bacterium
ACACTCCGTCTGTTTTATCCCTTTACCGCGCCTGCAACTACACCCTTTATAATATATTTCTGCGAAAATGCGTAGAAGACTATTATAGGAATTATCGCTAAAATAAGCATAGCCATAAGCGCACCCATATCACGTGAGCCGTATCCACCCTGCAAGTACTGTACCGCTACGGGAATAGTCTTATATTTCGAGCCTATAACGAGGTACGGCAAGAGATAGTCGTTCCATATCCACATTACGTTTAGTAGTGCCACGGTTATAGCCGTCGGTCTTAAAATGGGGAAAACAACTCTGAAAAAGGTAGTTATCGGATTACATCCGTCAATTTCCGCCGCCTCCTCAATAGCTATCGGCATACTTCTTATAAAGCCCGAAAAAAGCAAGACAGAAAGCCCTGCGCCAAATCCAAGGTAAATAAGGATTATGCCGACGGGATTTTCAAGTCCCAAAATATTCGCCATCTTTGACATAGTGAACATCACCATCTGGAAAGGCACTATTATACTGAAAACGTAGAGATAGTATATAAGCGTAGAAAGCTTACCCTTCGCACGTACTATATACCAAGAGCTCATCGAGGTAAAAAGCAGAATAGCGGCGCAAGAAAAGACCGTAATGAACAAGGAATAGGCAAACGCCATAAAAAAGTCTATTCTTTCTACTCCGTTCTGATAGTTAGTTATACCTACAAAGGTGTCGGCATTCGGCAAGGAAAAGGGAGAGGCAGATATATAAAACTGCCCCTTAAATGAATTTATTGCTACAATAATTATCGGCAGAACAAATGCAATCGCCAAAATAATCATTATCACTTCTATAATAATATTAGTTGTATTTTTTGCTTTCATTTTATAAATCCTCTTTGTCCGACGTAAGCTTCAGCTGTAATGCGGCTATAATCGCTACCATCAAAAAGAATATGACCGCCTTCGCCTGACCTATGCCCTCACTCCCTACGCTTCCGTAAAAGGTACTGTATATATCGAGTGCTAACATAGCACTTTCTTTTCCGGGTGCGCCACCAGTCAAGGCGTAGTTCTGGTCGAACATTTTAAAGGAATTAGTCAGGGTAAGAAAGGTACATATAGCAATAGCAGGTCGAAGTAGCGGTATCGTTATATGCTTAAGCGTCTGCCAATATCCCGCACCGTCTATCGAGGCTACCTCCTGCATTTCGGTGGGGATATTCTGTATTCCTGCGATATATATTATCATCATATATCCTATAAGCTGCCAGTTTGTAAGGACGACTAATCCCCAAAATCCGTAGGTGGCAGAAAAGGTTATATCCACACCGAGTCCTCGCAAAACACCGTTTATTATGAGCTGCCATATATAGCCGAGCACTATACCGCCTATAAGGTTTGGCATAAAGAATACGGTTCTAAAGAAGTTAGTACCCTTTATTCCCCGCGTCAAAAGAAGGGCGAGAGCAAAAGCAAATAGATTTACTGTTATAACCGCAACAACGGTAAATTTTACGGTAAACCATAGAGCATTCAGAAAATCACTATTCGCCGTAAAGATCTGCGCGTAGTTTCTAAGCCCTACCCATTTTGCATTTGATACCGTCGTAAACTCGGTAAAGGAAAGATAAACTCCCATAAGAAATGGTATCAAAAACGCAATTAAAAAGGCAATAAAGGTCGGCAGAACAAAAACGGGAAAATATTTTCTTAAACTTTTATACATTTATGCTCCTGATTCTGCTTTCCATCTTGTGATGAAGATTTCCTTTACCTGCTCCCAAGTCATATTGCCCTGCGCGTACTGTAAAAGCGCTGCGCCGAAATCCTGTTTGAAGTTCTGGCTCGGGAAAAGTGTGAAGTTCCACGGAATAGTAGTTATATTTTCCTTTTCCATCCACTCGCTTATCTCTAACGAAAGCGGATCGCTCGACTTCTCTCCTTCTTCAAAGGTATCGAAGGGGGTAATGAAGTTCAGCTTCTCTGTGACGAATTCCTTTCCTCTGTCACTCGAATAGAGCCAATACAGGAAGTCGGCCGCCATTTTCTGCTCTTCTTCGGTGGCGTTTTTATTTATACAAAGGAAATTTTCCGTACCTATACAAAGTCCTTGACGGGAATCCTCTTCCATACCCGTATAGATAGGCATAAACTTAATATCCTCTTTCTTTACCACGTTTCCCTGTATATCGTTTATCTGGCTCCAAGCCCAGTTTCCGTTTTGCACCATTACACACTGACCGAGTGCGAATTCTGCCATAGAGTCGGCTACCTGCTTGCTACCCAAGAGTTTTTTGTCGGTAGTGGAATTGTTTATATACAGGTCGAATATATTTTTGAAGTTATCACTGTATTTAAAGGATATTTCCTTTATGGCAGAGGGGTCGTTTATATCCTTATTATCGTTTGCGAATTCATAGTAAACGGGAATGTTTGCAAGATGAGTCTGCCAGCGCCAATCCTCACCCGACTGAAGCGAGGTAGACGCAAATACACCCGTAATACCAAGCTCACTTTTGTGCTTTGTCATATCCTCAACAACTGTTTTCAGGGTGTTAAAATCCTTTATTTCTTCTATCGAATTAACAGTGTTCTGTCTATTTGTAAGAGCAAAATACTTATCAGTCAAGGCTTCGTTATAAATAATACCGTAGCCCTCTACGACGGCGGGAATTCCATATACCGCATTCCCCTCGGTAATGCACATACTCTTATCGGTAATATGCTTATAAAGCTCGGTATCCGACAGGTCTGCACAGTAGTCTCTCCAAGAAGCAAACCCTCTCGGACCGTTTATGACGAAAATCAAAGGCGCGTCCTTTTTTCCTATTTCAGACTTCAAGGTCTGCTCGTAGGTACCCGACGCGGCGGTTACAACACGAAGATCAAGGCCTGTGTCCTCTTTATACGCTTTTGCAATTTCGTTATAGACCGAGGCCACCTCGGGCTTAAAGTTCAAAAAATATATCTCACCCTCGCTCTTTTTCTGACAAGCGGAAAAGGTGGGTATAATAAAAACAAGAGATAATAATATAGCGAAAATTTTATATTTTTTCATTTCATTTCCTTTCGTAAATGATATTTTTGCTATACCATATTATCTCTACCTTGCCCCGAAAAAATACATAGGAGCATATAATACGAAAGGTATGTATATGCTCCATTTTTTGTATTTTTATTTAATTTATTTTAACGAGCAGGCGGTGGACGGAATCTTTCTCTTTCTGCAGCCTGTCGCTTTTTTCAGATCCTTTTCGTCATTCGACGCTTTTTTGAGCGTTTCGCCCTTTTTGAGCGAAAGCAGAGTCACACCGACAGAGGTCTTCGTGCTCTTCACGGGAATGAGCGAAGTGCTTATTACTATTCCCTTATTTTTATTATTAAGCAATAATATATCAAAGGGTGTTTCTTCATAGAATGCGGCTACTATGGGTGATGCCGAAGAAAATGCCGAGGTGAGCTTTCTTCTATTACCCTTAGTCTCATATGCGTCGATAGGAATACGCACTCCCTTTCCGTTTTCAAAAATGAATACGGCATAATGCAGAGGATTATAATTATAAATCATCTTCGTCATAATGGGATATTCACCATCGTCCATATTGAGCTTTGCGGGAATGTATTCACCGAGAGACGACGCCTTCTGCTGCTCAAATTCCGCGACCTTAGCCTTATATACCTGCGCCTTATTCGTGAAGAATATAAGCTCTCCCTTATTATCGGTGTCCTCGGTATATACTATATAGTCGCCCTCTTTGAGCTTCTGCTCGTCGTTACCACGTAGCGACTGCATAGTGATTTTCTTAATATAGCCGTCGTGGGTAACTACTATACGTACGTTATAATTTTCCTCGAAGAGCTCCTCTTCATCTATCTGCTGAATATCTTCAGCGCCGATAATCTGAGTCTTTCTCGGCTTTCCGTACTTTTTCTTTATTTCGTGAAGCTGACCTGCTATATAGGCGCGTATCTTAAGCTCGTCACCAAGAATGTCCTCAAGCTCTGCAATTTCCTTCTGCAGATTTTCTATTTCCGACCTTCTGTTTATAATGTACTCGTGGTTTAAGTGGCGTAATTTAATTTCTGCTATATACTCTGCCTGCAACTTTGAAAGCGAGAAGCCCTTCATAAGACTAGGCACTACGTCCTCGTCCTTATCAGCGCCACGGATTATAGCTATCGCCTTATCTATATCAAGCAAGATAAGTGAAAGACCGAGCAAGAGGTGAAGCTTGTCCTTCTTCTTCTGAAGGTCAAAGCTCAATTCCCTATGAACACAGTTAGAACGGAATGCTATCCACTCACGAAGGATGTCGGCTACACCGAGTAGTTTAGGTGTTCCGTTTATAAGCACGTTGAAGTTACAGTCGAAGTTCGACTCGAGGGGGGTCATCTTATAGAGCTTCGCCATAACCTTTTCGGGATCTACGCCCTTACGCAAATCAAAGGTGAGCTTAAATCCGTTTAAGTCTATCGCGTCTCGGAAGTCGGAAATTTCCTTCAATTTACCCGCCTTCATAAGATCGGCCACCTTATTCATGATCGCCTCGATGCAAGAGGAATAAGGAATCTGCAAAATATCTATCGAGTTATTCGCCTTATCGTATGCGTATCTTGCGCGAAGCTTGATGCTTCCCACACCCGTCTCAAACACCTGTGTCATCTTATCCTTTTCATAGACGAGAAGACCGCCGCCCGGAAAGTCGGGGGCTTTTATGATGTCCATAAGCTTTTCGGTCTTTGTGTTCGGATTTTTAAGTAACGCTATCGTTCCGTCACAGATTTCAGCAAGGTTAAAGGAACAAATAGACGAGGTCATACCGACAGCAATACCAAGGTTCGGAGAAACCAAAACGTTTGGAAACGTGGTGGGCAATATCGTCGGCTCCTCCATAGTATTATC
>JAZOOB010000062.1:0-27857 GCA_045654845.1 Eubacteriales bacterium
CAGGTTATCTACCCACCGCCGCAGCTTTTACCGAAGGTGGCTATGAGGCAAGAGGCTCCCGTTTCACTCCTACCTTAGAAAGCGAATGTGTGAGCGCAGCAGCAAATATTTTAAAGAAAATCTGATCTTCATTTTTTCAAATATAACTTGCTAAACTCCACGCAATAAAAAATCCCCCGAAGAAATTCGGGGGATTTTGTTTATTTACGGCACACAATATTACATAGGCTCGTTTTCGGGTTTTTGGAAGAATACACGAGTAAGAGCTGCATGACACAGATATTGGTCATACCAGCGTTCAATGTCCAATTCGTTTTTACCGAATTCTTTCATATAATCAAGGAATTCTTCCTTTGCCAACGCGTTTCTTCCCTCTGCCTTAAGCTCCATTGCGTGAGAAATACCCTTCAAATAAACGAGATAATAGTGCAGTAGCTTATAGGAAACCGCCTCGGCACGCTTTGAGCGAATACGATGCTTCTCTACAAAAGGAGTAAATTCGTCAACAAGATTGGGGATCTTGCGCCAAGCGGCAGCAACCTCGGGACAGTAATAGTCTCCCATAGAATAATCTATTGATTTTTTTCCGTTAAGATAACGGAAATCTATCAGATCTCCTACACGG
Source organism: Eubacteriales bacterium (assembly GCA_045654845.1). Lineage (GTDB taxonomy): Bacteria > Bacillota > Clostridia > Oscillospirales > CAG-272 > UBA1740. The sequence goes on from JAZOOB010000062.1 coordinate 626, forward strand.
TCAAAAAAGTCTGCGACGAATCGCCAATCTTCACCGTAAGCATGACTGAAATAGTCTCTCTTCAGTTCCTCAAAATCAATAGAAATATCAAAAAGTGTAGATGCGTAAACGTAAAAAGCGAAACCGTTCGGGAAAAAAGAACGCTGAGAGCCGACCTCTACAATGCCGTGACATCCAAATTGATAGTATCCGCGCACATCGTCGTAAATAATGCGCGCCGCATCAAAGACACCTACGTCACGAAATTGAGCCAACCAGAAATAATATTCATAAGCAAAAGCGGGAACATGACATCGCTCCATCCAAAGCTTAGCGTGCGCAAGATATTCATTTACGCTTTTAGGCTGCGGAGATAGATTCAACTCATACGGTGATAACTCAACCCCTTCTGAAACGAGCTCACCATTTACGGTCTCGGTAAAATCGCGTCCACCTGGGGCTATAAGCAAGGAAAAACGCGAAGGATCATTCAGACTGACAGTTTCAGGCGCCCAAGCGGTGTCAAAATAGCATATGAATACGATGTGAGTAGAAAGATTTCTCGTTTTAAGGACTTCGTCAATATCGTTCATTAGCATTATATACCAGTCGGATGGAATCTTTTTGCGACAGACGTCGCACTCGCAATGATTATGCACCCCGTCCGCAAGCCACACGTGTAAATAGTCCACGTTTGTAGACAACTCCGCATAATCACCGACAGCATTCGCGACCTTTTTGCGTGCCTCTGCATTAGACATACAAAAGTTCGTGCTCAGCACAACTCCGTTAAAAAGCTTACGCTCTCCATTGACCTCAGGAAGAAAAACGCGTGATTCGAGGGGTACGTCACTTTCAGGACTCTTGACCCATCCACCTGTAATATCCATATCAAACGCCTTCGCAGACCAACCGTGTCCTATATCGTGAAACTGGAGTCCGCGCTTGGATATTTCCGTCTCGCACTGTCGCTTCCATTGAAGCACCTCTTCCGTACTTATAGACTCGAATCCACGATTTTCTCTATTCCCGTGATGGTTATAATATTTGTCGTAGAGCATCTTCGGGTTATCGAATTGTATCATAAAAATATTCATACCAAGCTTAGGCGTAAAGTCTATAGCTTCAATCATATTGGATTGATACTCCGCGCCTTCATTACACTGTCCACGATAACGGCAATCCGCCATTTTGTGATATTTGGTCGCTACGATATCTCTAACGGGAATACGCTCTCCGTCGATACCGGGAAAGAGCCATCGGCAGCCGTTAAGTGTTAGATAAAGGTAAACGGCTAAAAGGACGCTACGAGGATTGCTTCCCGCTATTATACCGCCATTTTCATCGGTATCTATATGTAAAATATCGTCCAAAAGGATATCCTTCGCCTCACAAACGTCCAAACCAAAATCAGACATCAATCCCAGACGAAAACCGTCGCGAGCATCGGGCGCATAAGTGATTTCGATCTCGCCACACTGTGGCATCATCATTCGCAGATATTTTTTGAGCTCCTCTGCTGCAAAATCAATAACGTGATTGGAAGTCACCTTGTAAATGCAATACATATAAGTTTCTCCTTTTAGTATTAATATTTAGGTTTTTAATAAATATTTTTTAGTGCATTCTAAAATCGAGAGTGCGTGGTAGTGGATAAGCTTTCAAAACCTCTTCTGCGCTCGGCTTTAAATTATTGCCACATTCTTCAGCGAGAATGCCCGCATAGATTTCAACCCAGATTTCCGAAAGTGAGTATTCACCCTCTTTAATATCAGGGACTACAAGCTCTTCTGTCACAATCCTAGCGGCACGACGAAATTCTCCAATCCTCGCAAGAGCCGCGCCGTATAGCATCTGCAAACGACCGTCTGCACGCAATTCTGGCGACAGTGCTTCATAAATGGAAATCCATTCATCACTCTTTTCTGCAGCGATCAGAATTTCTGCGCATTCGACAGCCAAAGGACGATACTGAGGCAGTAGAGCGTGCGCCTCTTTTATATGATTAGCAGCGCTGGCAATATCTTTGTCAAGATTTTTTTCCAACATAGCAAGGTTGCGCAATGCCCACGCGTTAGGAGTTTTCTCATATGAATCGAGAAAAGCCGATCTTGCCCCCTCTATATCGTCTATCGCATAGCGCATAACTCCGAGCTGACACTCTAAGTACCAGTCTCGCTCTTCTCTTTTCTCAAGGGCAGAAACCCAACGTGCTCCAATAGCAAATGAGGATATGGGATCTTCGGGCATACGTGACGTGAGAGGACGCCCCTCGTAAAGCGCAAGCCACTCGCCTTCTTCTTTACCGATACTATCCTTTGGAAACTCACAACGAGTACTGATAGGAGCTTCACGTAGTATTTCTTCAAGCGCTCCCCATCCTGAACCGTAAGAAACGACAGTACCGCAAGTTCGCATATTGGTCACCGTCGGATCAAGCTTGCACGTACGCTCCTTCACCATAGATGAAATTTTTGATACGGCAGCGGAGTACTCTCCGTGAGCTACTGCGGAATCGACAGACAAGGCTGTATAGCATTCCTGCCAAGAAATTGTACTATTTGCAGGCATTACGAAATGCTCCAACTGAGTTTTGAGAAGTCCCGCCTGAATTTCGACGTATCCCCCTGCTTTATCCGAAAGCCATTCGTTCCAGTGACGTCCGCCCGTATGATTGCCCCATACGAATAACTTTCGTCCTCGAAGCATGGGATCGGAAAGGTGAAGGAGTCCCCTTCCCTTTGAGTCTACCGCTGCTATCCACTTTTCCTCATCATCGGGAATGTCAAAGAAGAAATCACGAGAGCGCAAGGAATTCTCAGGATATGTAATATCGCGCCCGTCCAAGATGGGCATTGGCGCTTTGTCCAAAAAATATCCGCCGTCTGTATATCCACAGTAAAAAGTATCATTCGCAGGCGCAAGAACACGGCATCCACTCGTTTCGGGGACGGCAATGTTAGACCACCAATACATATGAGTATCGATATTTTGTGTATTCTCAATTGTAACTGTAACAAGCAGAGCGTCTTCCTTCAAGGCGGCGTCAAGAGAGTATACAACTCCTCTAATGCGCTCATATTCGTACATACGCAAAATGCTCTCGCCCGATGCATTCTCACCCTTCACTGTAAACAAGGGCGAGGCTGTCAAGGGATTGTGTCCTTTAATGCCTACGTTCCATTCTACGCCACCCGAAAACCAAGCATTGCGTAATGCGAGATTAGCCGGCTGAAATACGTCGTTACAGTATAATAGCTCCCTTTTTTCCTTCTTATCGTAAAGCGACCACAGACGTCCACCAATCTCCGGAAGAAAGGTAGCACGGAGAAATTCGTTTTCGAGTACTGCCGCACGGTAAGAGCGTTCCTCTCTTTTTCTATTGTAACCGTCTTGAATACGGTATGGAAGCAGAGTTGAGATCATTCCTTTTCCTATATACTGGGCATCCTTGCCTGAAATTTTATCACTCACAGCAATATGTGAGCGAATATAGGCATTTACATGGATATCAGGTAGCGCGCTCTCTTCACCGAGTGACGCGCCTTTCATCTTATATTCCTCAAAACGAAGTTCTGTCATATCCCGTTTCTCCTTACGTTTTTTCTTGAGTATAACACAACCACCCCCATGCTAGCAATGGCGTGAGGGTGGATTTTTTTGTATAAAACAACGGCAATTGCCTCGTGACAGGCAATTGCCGTTAGATATCATTTTTTACAGTCTCGAGCGTAGCGAGCAGGTGTTATGCCGGTTTTTGCTGCAAATACCTTTGAAAAATGGTAAACGTCGCTATACCCAAGGGCATAGGCGGTCTCCATTGGTGTGAAAAGTCCGCTTGCGAGCATCTCGCGCGCGGCTTCCATTCGAAGACGGTCGCGATACTCGGTCACGCTCATACCCATAACTGCGCGAAATCTCTGACGAAGGTGCGAGAGACTGATAGAGCATGCTTTTGCCAACTCCTCGCCGGTAAATGGACGGCGAAAGTTAGAACGTATAAATTCAATCGCCATACGGACGATTCGCTCGTTCGTTTCATTCTCTTCCATAAAAAGCTCGGTATACAGTGAAAGGATGCCAAGCTTACACTTCATGTAACTGGTAGGGCTACGGCTTTCCCATTCACGCGCGAGACTCTCTACGGTCAGCCCCTGACGTCCGGTAAGGTGAGAAAAAATTAAGCTTTTGGAAGAGAGAGCGTCTACGTCATCTCTTGTGATCTGATAGGCAGCTGCCACGTATCGACAACCCGCATTCACCGAAAACCTATAAGTATCGCCACGCCTGAACCAGAATATAGTTCCGTCACTCACAGGCAATGCCGAGGAAATTCCTTCTTTGTATAGGCTACCGTTCCCTTTTATAAAATAAGCGAAGCCGTCTGAGCCACGATTTCGGCACTCATATTGAAGTCCGCCCACGTCATGCTTTTCTACAACAATCGCAATATTGTCAATATCAATATCAAAATGCGTATTCAAACTAATCACCTCGAGAAAATTATATCACCGTCACTTATCAATGTCAATAGAAGAGCATTGTTTTATACAAAAAAATAATGAGTATTGACATTGAAGAAACACGTCAATCCAAGATATAATAAAGAAAAAAACAAGGGAGGATACTATGCTGCTACAAAAACCTTGGACTCCACTCGTCAGCGAAGAGACGGATGATGGCATCATCATCACGGTATATGGACGCACATATACTGCAACGGCGAGTTCCCCGTTTGCCTCTATTCGTTCAAAGGGACTTGAGCTTCTTTCTGCGCCTATGCGCTTCGTTTTACGTGAGGACGGAAAGGATGCGATAGTTGACAAGGGCTTTACCCATTTTCTTATGGAAGGAGCGACTGAGGCTGAAGCGGATTTTTTATCAACCGCAGAAAGCGATCAATTCATCCTCAACCTCGCAACACACGTCGAGTTTGACGGCTGCTGTGATATCTCTCTTACGATAGTTCCGAGAGGACGCACGGTAGCGCAATGCTACGGTATGGAGGCAATGAAGCCATATAAATACCATCTTGATCGCCTTTGGATAGAAATTCCCCTTACGCACGAGGCGGCGAAATATTTTCAATTCTATCCACACATAAAGGATAGCGACGTTCTCAGCTCGGGGGGCGAGCTTTGCGAGGCTATGGCGCTTCCCCATCGCGAGCAGGTTTTACTCACGGGAGAGCAAGCAGGGCTTCTCGTATGTTCTGACAGCGAAAATGGATGGTTGCCGCTTGGGCGCGATAATGCCATCGAGCTTCTACCGAACGAGGATGGCGTAATTCTACGTATGCGCCTGATTGATGCCGAGCCTCCCGCTTGGCGAGATGCTACGACGTATCGTTTCGACCTTGACCCTCTCACCTTCCGTTTCGGTCTTATGGCAACTCCTGTGAAGCCGATGCCAGAGCATCCCTTTTCCGAGCGCGCGGTACACATCGATTGCTACAAAAAAATACCCGAAGATTATTGCGATTTTCTTGCATCTCCCTTTGGTGATACGGGTGTCGTGACCTACGATCGCCTTCGTGATCTTGGTGTAAATACACTCTATATTCACGAGAAATGGAACGATCTTCAGAATTCTACTCGCCTCACTACTAAGACCGCAAAAAGACTTCGCACAATAATATCAGAGTGCCATAGCCGTGGAATCAAAGTGATTCCCTACTTTGGCTATGAAATGTCAACGCTCGCTCCATATTATAGAGAGGACCGTGACGAGAGCTGGCGATTTGACGGCCCCTTAGGACGCGCAGGCTGGTATAGACAACCTGCCCAGAGAAACACGCGCATTTGTCAGAATTCCAACTATGCAAAACGCTTTGCAAAAGAAATAGACGAGTTGATGACCGAATACGGCTTCGATGGTGTATATCTCGACGGAACGGCACACGTATGGCCGTGTGAAAATGCCGCTCACGGCTGCGGATTCACCGATGAAAACGGAGTACGTCACGCGACCTATCCCGTATGGGCAACAAGAGAGACGATGAAGGCTCTTTCCGAGGTTGTATGCGAAAAACACGGTGGAATCATTAATTGCCATGCCCTCTCTGCCTTTAATCTTCCCGCGCTTTCTTTCACCACGTCACTCTGGGACGGCGAAATATTCCAGTCCGGATTTTTGCACGGTAAAATCAATTCGTTGCCTGACGGCTACTTCCGCGCGCTTTATACGGGACGTAATATTGGCATTCCTATATTCTTGCTGACGTATCTCAATCCTCCGTTGTGGGATTTCCATATGGCACTTTCTACCGCACTCCCCTTCGGTATTCTCCCGAAGGTAAATGATGCGGGCGAGCCTCTTGAGATGATCTCAAAGATCTGGGAAGTATTTGACCGATTTGGCGTAGAGGAAGCCGAGTGGATCCCCTATTACGGCGAAGAGCATCCCGTAACGGCAAACGCTGAGGAAGCAAAGATCAGCGTTTGGAGAAGGGGTGGTAAACTTCTCGTTGTAGTAGCGTCTACCGATCGAGATACCGACGTCAACGTATCTCTTTCCTTTCCCAATAAAAATTTGCGCAACGCTATCACAGGTGAGCCTATCTCGGAAAACGGACAAGCGACACTTTTCCTTAATGGATTTGACTTTTATCTCATAGAAGCTGAATAGACCACAAAAATTCAATTTATGGAGGCCACTAAAATGTTAAAAGTAGGATTTGCCAGATTGGATATTACCCCACCCTTAGGTACTTACGTAGCAGGATATTTTCAAAATCGTTACGCTAAGGATATTCTCGATTTCTCCTATCTGAACGCCTTGGCGGTAAGTGACGAGACAGAAACCGCCATCATCATTACCGCTGATATTTTAGGAATATACAGTAATTGCGCCGACAAGCTTCGCTCCCTTATTGAAGATCGCACGGGCGTACCCGCAAATCACGTTATGCTTTCCGCCCTTCATCAGCACACGTCGGTGTGCCTATCTGATGACAACTCCGAATTAACGAAAAATGACGAACCATACTTTGAGGTCCTCTGTCGCAAATTTGTAGACGTAGCGCAAATGGCTCTGGCAGATATGAAAGAAGCCACTCTTTCTCGCGCTGAAAAAGAGACCGAAAAGCCAATCTCCTTTATACGCCGTTACTTGATGAAGGACGGTAGCGTAGTCACTAACCCCGCACCTAACAAAGACAATATAGTGGGCCCCTGCGGTGAAGCCGACAATACAGTCCGTTTGCTTCGCTTCAAGCGAAAGAATGGCAACGATATCGCACTCGTTAACTTCTCCACTCACGCCGACGTCATCGGTGGTGAAGTTATTTCGGCAGACTGGCCCGGATTTGCGCGCCGTTTCGTAGAAGAAGATTTGGAAGGCGTCTCTTGTATCTTTATCTGTGGCGCACAGGGTGACACAAACCATCTTGATATTATGAGCGGTGTGATCGGCAGATCGTACAGCCGTAGCGAATATATGGGACGCATGGTAGCTGATGCGGTAGTGAAAATTTGGGACAAAACAACCACTTGTGAAAACATTTCGATAAATTCCGACGTAATCGACGTTTACAACCGCACTCGTACCGACGGCGAGGAGAAATACGAGGAATGTAAAAAAATACTCGACGATTATTATAATAACGGAAAAAGATACACCGAAACTATTCTTGCAGAAGCAAGACGAATCGTGGAGCTCAGAAGCGATACCATCTACCGTCGTCTGCCCGTGACTGTAGTTTCCTTGGGCGAAGTCGCATTAGTAGGATTCGGTGGCGAGCCCTTTACACATTACGCTACCGCCGTGCGTGAGGCATGTCCCGACAAATACGTTATCGCAGCATGCTGCACCAACGGCTATGCAGGTTATCTACCCACTGCCTCCGCTTTTGCCGAAGGTGGCTATGAGGCGAGAGGCTCCCGTTTCACTCCTACCTTAGAAAGCGAATGTGTGAGCGCAGCCGCAAATATTTTAAAGAAAATCTGACCTTCATTTTTTCAAATATAACTTGCAAGCTCAATGTAATAAAAAATCCCCCGAAAAAAATTCGGGGGATTTTAAATTTATAAAAGCTATTATACGAGTCGTCTGCCGAGCAAGACGCCCATAACTGACGCCATCATGAGACCTCTCGTCCAACCGCTTGAGTCACCGAGACAGTAAAGACCCTTAAGGCTCGTATTAAAGTCAGAGTCCATCTTTACTCTGTTACTGTAGAACTTGAGCTCGGGGGAATACAAGAGAGTTTCGGTCGATGCAAAGCCGGGGACAACGTGGTCAAGTGCCTGAATGAAATTGATTATGTTCATCATCGCGCGATAAGGCATAGCCGCTGTTATATCACCTGCAACGGCGTCGGGCAAGCTGGGCTTTAAGTTCGACTGTGCGAGCTCCTTCGCCCACGTGCGCTTACCGTCGAGAATATCACCGAAGCGCTGTACGAGTATATGTCCTGCGCCAAGCATATTTGCAAGCTCTCCCACCTTCTGCGCGTATGCGATAGGCTGATTGAAGGGGGTGTTAAAGTTATGCGATACGAGAATAGCAAGGTTGGTATTATTACTCTTTAATTCCTTATAGGAATGTCCGTTTACAACGGCAAGATTATTATCGTAGTTCTCCTGACTTACAAATCCGCCGGGATTCTGACAGAAGGTTCTGACCTTGTTTTTAAAGGGCTTCGGGTAACCTATGAGCTTGGACTCGTAAAGAACTCGGTTTACCTGCTCCATTACCTCGTTTCTTACCTCAACGCGTACGCCTATATCAACGGTACCGGGCTCGTGAGCCACACCGTGCTCGGTGCATATATGCTCGAGCCATTCAGCGCCTCTTCTACCCGTCGCGACGATTACGCTCTCTGCCATAATTTTTTCGGTTTTTCCCTTTATTTCAACGATAGCGCCACGGCAAGCATCGTTTTCTATAATAAGGTTGTTACATTCGCATCCGAAAATAATTTCTACACCGTTATTTATAAGATACTGTTCGATAGAATAGTATATTTCCTGTGCCTTTTCGGTTCCAAGATGGCGAATAGGACAGTCAACGAGCTTAAGGCCCGCCTGAATTGCGCGCTTTCTTATATCCTTTACCTCGTTTTCGTTTCCTAATCCTTCGATATGAGTATCTGCGCCGAATTCAAGATATATTTTATCGGTATAATCAATGGTTTCCTGTGCCTTATCGTAGCCTATAAGATTAGGCAGGTCACCGCCTACGTCTGCGCTAAGAGAGAGCTTTCCGTCAGAAAATGCGCCCGCACCCGAAAAGCCTGTGGTTATGTGACAATAGGGCTTACAGTTTACACAATTCTTGGTTTTGGATTTGGGGCAGCTTCTCTTTTCAATAGCCGCGCCCTTCTCCACTATCGTGATTTTCTTTTTGCTACCGTTTTTAATCATTTCGATTGCGGTGAATATACCCGCAGGTCCGGCACCAATAATCAATACGTCAGTATTCAATTTATTTTCTCCTTATTTATTCGTATATTTATACTTTAACTTCGATACGTAATCGAGTTTTCGTCCATCTTTTCGACTATTGCAAGCGATTCTACGCGTACACCTTCAGCTCGGAGCGCATCGCCCCCGCCCTGAAAGCCCTTCTCTATCGCGATGGCGCAGCCGGCAAGTGAAGCGCCTGCCTGCTTTATAATATCCATAAGACCTCTTATGGCATTTCCGCAAGCGAGAAAATCGTCGATTATCAAAACCGTATCGTTTTCATCAATATATTCCTTTGAAATGACAATTGTAAAGACCTTGTTATGAGTAAAGGAAGCGACCTCGGATGATAAGACGTCTCCCGACACGTTTGAAGATTTATTCTTCTTTGCAAATACTACGGGCACGTGCAGATAACTCGCCGCCGCTACGGCAAGCGCAATTCCCGACGCCTCTACGGTAAGGACCTTCGTTATGCCACAATCCTTATATAAGCGAGCAATTTCCTCGCCCATTTTCATAAGAAAATCTACGTCAATTCTCTGATTTAAAAAGCTTCCCACCTTGAGAATATTACCAGGAAGGACAGTACCTTCTTTATCAATTTTGTTCTCTAATTCCTTCATCTTCAGACCTCCTTAAAGACAACCAAATGTTATTATACTATACTTTGTCAAAATAATCAATATAAATTATAAAACATAAGAAAATTTTTCTATTTTTACAGAAATTCTATTTACAAAAGTATTCTGCTGTGATATAATTTTAACGTATAAAAATCCTGAAACGAGGTTTGCAAAAATGACCGTTTTAAAAGACTTTAAAGACACTTATCTTCATCTTGACGAAAAGAAATATACCTTCGGCAAAAACACTGTTATCGAAGGTGACGACAAGATAATTAAGGATATAATTTCCCCGCTCTCTGAGGGTGAGGGTGAAATCAAAAAAATATGCTTTTCTCCGTTTAATAACGAGATAAAAGAAAAGATAAAGGCGACCTTTGGCTGTGACTTCGAAGGCAAGGACGACTCCTATGCCGTAGAAATTGAGTGCGACAGAATAACCGTATATTCCGATTCCAGACGCGGATATCTTTTTGGTGCTTGCACCTTAAAGGCGAAGTATGAAGACGGAATTGAGAGCGGTCTTATTTATAATAGCCCCCTGCTTCCCTTGCGCGCGGTGAAAATGTATCTGCCCGCAAAGGACAAGCTAAACGAATTCTACACTATGTTAGAAATGTTTATGCATTACGGCTATAATGCTATCGTACTTGAAATAGGCGGTGCTATGGAATATAAGCGCCACCCCGAAATAAACGAGTATTGGACAAGAGTGTGCGAGGACCTGTTTGAGTATAGCGGAAAGGCGGGAGACCTTCAGGTAAGCCAGCCGTTTGAGAAGAACTCTATACATATCGAAAACGGTGGCGGAACGTGGATAACGCAGGATACTGTAAAAGAAATCTGTAAATTCTGCGCAGACCGTGAGCTTGAGATTATCCCCGAAGTGCCTTCCTACTCCCATTCTGACTACTTATTTGCAGGCAGAACCGATTTTGCAGAAAGACCCGAGGATCCGTTCCCTGACGCTTACTGTCCTTTAAATCCTAAGTCATACGAGATGCTTTTCGACGTACTCGACGAGGTTATAGCAGTATTTAACCCCAAGGTAGTACACATTGGTCACGACGAGCTTCGCGCATACGGTGTGTGCGAAAAATGTCGCGAAAAAAATCCCGCAAGACTGTTTGCAGATGACGTAATCAAGATTTATAACTATCTCAAAGAAAAAGGCATTCGTACAATGATGTGGGGCGACAAGCTCTTGAATGCTCATAAGGACAACACGTGGTCTGCCGAGGGCGGTGCTATGCTCGGCGTTACCTTTAAAAAGAGTGACGAGACTATAACCTTCTTAGGAAAAGAGATAAAAAGAACCTTAAGACACGGCAGAATAACCTTCTGGGACGATCCCAAAAAGCTCCCCGAGGGCATTGAATACTCCATAATGAAGCCTCTTCATCCCTGTATTGCTATGATACCTAATGATATAATACAGGCAAACTGGTTCTATGATTTCTACTCACAGAGTGACGAGGACTACGATACCTACGGCTTCCCTATGATATACGGAAACTTTGAGGGTAGCGGTTTCAGACGCTGGTTCGACCGCGCAAATGCGAGCGCAAAGGGTGTTATCGTATCGAGCTGGGGCGCTTCCGACTTCAAGCAGATGCAGAGAGGCAGACGTCTTTTCGAGGCAATTTACGCATCGCGTATGATATGGAATCGCAACTATAATGAAGAAAACAGGCTGAAAGAGTTTGACAACACCGCCGCAGAAATGTTCAAGTACAGATTTGGCGAGGTGCTGAAGGGCTCTTGTATCGACATTCTGCATACGGCAGACCTCGTTGTACCTCACGGGTATTACGGCTGTGGCGACTTCCCCTCTGACGATATGTTCCGTCTCGGTCACTATCACGTATATTATAAAGACGGCTCAAGCGAGAAGATAGAAATTATCTGGGGCGAAAACGTAGGTCCTATGGAAATTGAAGAGGATATGAAGAGCAAGCTCGGAAATAATGCCGTACTCAGCTACGAGACCGCATATTATCTTGAAACCGCATTTACAAACGATTGGGAAGTAATAGACGGAAAAAGATACTATCGCTTCGTAATTCCCACAGAAAAGGCTGTTGAGCGCGTAGAGCTCGAGCTTTTCGACGAATACAAGGAAAAATTCACGCTCCATTCCTTGAAAATAAACAACAAATAAAAAAACAATCGGCTCGGGAAAACCGAGCCGATCTTTTTATAGTTATTTAGGAATTCTGAGCTTTCTTAACTACCTGCTCCGTGATGTAGGAAGGAACTTCCTCGTATCTTGCGAACTCGTAGTCGAATCTGCCTCTACCCTGAGTGGTAGCGCGCAGGAATATTACGTAGTCTCCCATTTCTGCCTGAGGTACTTCGGCGATTACCGACTGATAGCCAGCTTTATTTTCATAAGCTTCAATACCGAGTACACGGCCTCTGCGCTTATTGAGATCGCCCATGATATCTCCGACGTAGTCATCGGGAACGTATACCTTGAGTTCGCCAACAGGCACAAGAAGTGTGGGTGATGCCTTCGGAATACCGTCCTTGTATGCAAGGTTTGCGGCAAGCTTGAACGAAATTTCGTTACTGTCAACGTCGTGGTAAGAACCGTCAAAGAGGTCTGCCTTCAATTTTACCATAGGATATCCTGCGAGGACACCCTTCTGCATGGATTCCTGCAAGCCCCTTTCTACTGCGGGATGGTACTGCTTCGGAACAGAGCCACCGAACGTACTTTCCGTAAAGGTCAAGCCGTCCTCTTCTCCGGGAGAGAACGTGATTTTAACGTGTCCGTACTGACCGCTACCACCGGACTGCTTCTTGTGCTTACCTTCTGCCTGTACGGTCTTCTTAATGGTCTCTCTGTACGGAATCTCGGGCTCACCGAGTGTAACCGAGGTATTATAGCGAGATTTGAGCTTGCTTACGAGAGTATCGATATGAATATCACCGATACCGTAAAGAAGCATCTGCTTACTCTCAGGGTTTATCTCATACTTAATCGTGCAATCCTCTTCGAGAAGACGGGTGATACCCTGAGATATCTTATCCTCGTCGCCCTTCGCCATAGGCGATACAGAGCGTACCATATAAGGCTTCGGATAAGTGATAGGTGTGTACTTAACGTTTTCTACAACCGTGGTAAGAGTATCGTTTGTATTAGTATTAGCAAGCTTAGCGGTAACACCGATATCACCGCACGCAAGCATATCTACGTCGATCTGCTTCTTTCCACGCATCGTGAAAATACGGTTGAACTTTTCCTGTACGCCTGTCGTGGTATTACGCAAGGTCATATCCTTTTTGAGCGTACCGTTCATTACCTTGAAGAATGAAAGCTTACCAACGAAGGGATCGGCTATCGTCTTGAATACGAACAATGACGTGTTGGGGCTATCCTTATTTATAACTATTTCCTGAGGCTCACCGTCTGCGCCTACAATATGCTCACAGCCTCTTGCCGTCGGTCTGGGGAAGGAATCGGCTATGGTGTTGATAAGTGATTTTACACCCCACATTTTAGCAGCTGCACCACAGAATACGGGAACTATTTCACCGTGAATGATACCGTCGTGAAGCGCTTCAACGATCTCTTCGCGAGTAATCTCTTCCTCTGCAAAGAACTTCTCCATCAAGGGCTCGCTCGTGGTAGCGACGGATTCAAGCAATTTGTTTCTATATTCGTTTGCAACGTCCATAAACTGCTCGGGAATAGGACTACTTACGTACTCACCCGAAGCGGAATCAAACATATATACCTGCATATCGATAAGGTACAAGAATCCTACTACCTTATCTACGTCGATGCAAGGAATGAGAACGGGACACAAGGTCTTTCCGAATCTTTCTCTCAAAGCGTCGAATACCTTGTAGAATCTCGCCTCGTTATCGTCAAAGCGGTTTATAAAGAAGGACTTCGGTATCTTTGCCTCGGTGGCATAATCCCAAGCAAGCTCGGTACCTACCTGAATGCCGTCCTTACCGTCTACTACTATGATAGCGCTGTCTGCAACTCTTACGCACTGCTTGACCTCGCCCTCAAAATCAAAAAATCCGGGGGTATCCAATATATTTATTTTTACGTCGCGCCAATTAACAGATGCAAGTGAAGCAGAAATCGAATATCCTCTTTTGATTTCCTCGGCATCAAAGTCACATACGGTATTTCCGTCGGCAACCTTACCAAGACGCTCGGTAGACTTCGTAATGTAAAGAAGTGCTTCTGCGAGTGTGGTCTTACCTGAATCGCCGTGACCGAGAAGACAGATATTTCTTATCATTTTTGTTGAATAGTTTTCCATTGTTAGAGTTTCTCCTTCGCTGTATAATGTCAAAAATCATAAATGATTTTCCTATAAAACAGTATACAACAAAACCCTTTCAATTTCAATACTTATCTTGCAATTTCCACATAAAATACATATTTATTATATCTTTTATATGTAATATGCACAAAAATTTTAGTCGCAGCACCTTCCCTGCAAAGTGTTACGCTCGAAAAGAAGCTTGTCTATCGTATTCATTACTACAAATTTCTTTTTACTCCATAAGGGTGCGAGCAGATCGTCTTCCTTTCCGTCGCCCGTAATTCTGCCTATAACGACGTCTTTCGGAATAACTTCAAGCTGTCTTACAACTATATCGGCATACTCGTCAAGAGAGAGCGGTGTATATTCGTTTTGCTCGTACATTTTGGCAAGCTTGGTATTCTTAATGACGTGAAGCAGGTGTAATTTTATTTGGTCGGGATGCAAAGCGCCGACCGTCTTCATTCCCTCGACCATCATATCAGACGTTTCATTCGGCAGACCGTTTATCATATGAACACATATTTTTATCTTATCCGACGCGCGTCTTAAACGGTTATATCCCGAAAGGAATTCCTCATAGGTATGCCCTCGGTTTATTTTCTTTGCCGTTTCGTCAAAAATGCTCTGCAAGCCGAGCTCTACCGTGAGGTAGGTCTTCTCTGCTATCTCTGAAAGAAGCTCTACGGTTTCGGTGGGAAGACAGTCCGCTCGTGTGGCAATATTAAATCCTACCATATTCGGAAAATCCATTATCTGCCCGTAAATTTCCCTCAATTTTTCTACGCTTGCATAGGTATTTGTATGCGCTTGCAAATACGGAATGAATTTATCCGTCTGCCATTTCGACTTCATTACGGATATCTGTCTTTCGTACTGCTCTAAAAGGTCAAGTGAGGCGGACTGTGAAAAGTCTCCACTCCCTCTCGGCGAGCAATATATACATCCTCCGACACCGCACCTGCCGTCAATATTGGGACAGGTAAAGCCCGCATCAAGAGTTATCTTCGCGCATTTACCGCCAAAGGTACTACGAAGAAAGTAATCGTAGGTATAGTACCTCTTATTTGAGTCGGTATATTCGAAGGGGTTTATATCCCTCTGCTTTGCTTTTGCTTGCATTTTATAGCTCTTCCTTTTTTACAAGATGCGACAAGGTTTCAAATATCGTAGTAATTCCGACAAGCGAAACGTCCTTAGGCACCTTCAAATTAGAGTTTATGTTCTTTTTAGGCAGAATTATCGTCTTGAAGCCGAGTCTCACTGCTTCCTTTACACGATATTCGGCGTGCGAAACCGATCGCACCTCGCCGGAAAGTCCGATTTCACCAAAGGCGATGAGGTCATTCGGCACTATTCTGTTTGTAAGCGAGGAAATAAGCGAGATAGCGACGGCAAGGTCTGCCGACGGCTCGTCAAGGCGGATTCCGCCCGCAATATTTACGTATACGTCATTCTGCGAAAAGCGCAGATTAAGTCTTCTTTCAAGCACGGCGAGCAAAAGACACATTCTGTTATAGTCAAAGCCGTCCGACGTGCGCTTTGGCGACGGGAAAACCGTAGGCGCGACCAAGGACTGTATCTCGGTTATTATTGGTCTGCTTCCCTCTATGATACAACCCGCACAGCTACCGCCGATGCTCTCTACTCTTCCTTCAAGCATCATTTCCGAGGGATTAGGCACTTCGACGAGTCCTATATCACTCATCTCAAAAACGCCTATTTCGTTTGTCGAGCCGTATCTGTTCTTCATAGCTCTTATAATTCTGTACGCCTGTCGCTTTTCACCCTCAAAGTAAAGAACGGCATCAACCATATGCTCAAGGATCTTCGGACCTGAGATTCCACCCTCCTTGTTTACGTGACCGACAAGGAAAACAGAACAGCCCGTGCTCTTTGCAAGCTCGATAAAGGTCATAGCGCACTCTCTTACCTGAGAGATGCTACCCGAAAATGAATTGAATTTATCGCTATACATAGTCTGTATAGAGTCTACCATCAAAACGTCGGGCTTGATTCTCTCGTATTCGGACACCACGTTGTCTACCGAGGTTTCTGCCAACAAATAAAGCTCGCCTTCATTTATTTTCAGTCTTTCTGCGCGAAGCTTTATCTGCCCAAGAGATTCCTCGCCCGAAACGTAAAGCACCTTATGACCCGAAGAAAGCTTGTTACATATCTGCAATAGCAGAGTGGATTTTCCTATACCGGGCTCACCGCTTATGAGCACGACAGAGCCGGAAACAAGTCCACCGCCAAGCACTCGGTCAAGCTCAGAAAGTCCTGTGTTCATTCTTATATATTCAGGGTATTCAAGCTTATTCAGCTTTTCTGCGTACGAGATAGGCTTACTACTCTTTCTTCCCTCAGCGACCTTTTCCATCACCTGCGTTTTTTCTTCAAAGGAATTCCAAGCGCCACAGTCGGGACATTTTCCGAGCCATTTCGCATTTTCCAATCCGCATTCCGCACACACGAAGACAGTTTTTGACGTTTTCATAGTTTATCTTCCCTTTAATTATTTATATACTCCATAATACCACAAAAAATCTGAAAAGACAATTGTGTTTGATAATCTTTTTCGGATAATTTTTCACATTCCTCTTTATTTGACAAAAATCCGCACTCGACAAGTATAGCGGTGCCCACCGCGTTATCGAGAAGATAGACAGTGCCGTCGGTTATTTTTATCTGTCTTTTATTATACGGCTGTAGTGTTTCTTTTACCATAGCCTGTATATTCTGCGCGAGTTTTTGACTATCATCGTTTTTCGCATAGTAAATCTGCATTCCGCGACAGCTTTCCATTGAAAACTTGTTCATATGAATACTTATGAATATAGCCTCGGGATTTTCCTTTGCCACCTTTAGTCTGTTTTTTAGGTCGTGTATCTTTCTTTGTCCTTTTATATTCTCTTCTTCGGTATACAGAAGCTTATCCTCGGTCCTCGTAAGAATCACGTTATGCCCGTTTGCTTTCAGTATTTCTGCAAGGGTATTGCAAACGGCAAGGTTTATATCCTTTTCAAGAACGCCGTTTACACCTATCGCGCCCGCGTCCTCACCGCCGTGTCCTGCATCTAAAATGAAGGTATACCCTTTCGCTTCGCCCGATGCCATAACAGAGTCGGAAGAAATACCATTCGGTGCTAAATAACAAAATGCGATACCAAACACAGAAAAAACGACCGAAAACAATAATATTTTTGCTATTTCCCTATAAAAACCTGTTTTCAAAAAAAGAAAACCTCCATTCTTCGTTTTTGACAAATATATGGAGATTTCTCTTTTATTATTCAATTATTTGGATTTTTTCTTACCGCCAAAGAGCCTTATATTTTTAAGACCCAGAATATATGAGAAGGTCGAACAAAGGATAGCGGGAAGTACGGTAAACAAGTAAATAAAAGCTCTTAAGAAATCCTTGATTGCGGGATTTTCAAACAAGGAAACGAATACGTTGACCATTCCGAGATACGTGGACTGTACAAATCCGCTGATTATACAAGAGGCCTGATACAAACCCGAATCAACACTGATTATATATCCTATGAGCGACAAAATCACTAAAATCAAATTAGGAATATTTGCAATCAAGGCTACCTTTGCTCCGTAATATTTATCACACAGCATTCTGCCTGATTCAATTCTGATGATATCCTTCGCACCCTGCTCCCACATAATGTTGTAGATAAGCACCATATAAAAGCCTGTCGCAAATATGCTGACAAACAAAAGAAGCTTCTGCGACATAGGGCTGTCACTGGTCGCTGTAGCAAGCGACAGCACCAATCCAAAAATCATCATTCCAAACTGATTTATCATCAGTCGGATAATATTGTAGGAATTATTTTTAATAAATTTCATAAATGCTCTCATTTTAAGTTTTTTCTTACACACATATTTTACATAAGAGATAGCTTCATTTCAAGCAAAAACAAAAATGTTTACAAATTATCCACTAAAAATTATTGGAATATTGTATAATTAAGGTATGTGAGGTGATGAAATGGCGGTTTTAACTTTAAAAAGCTCCGACTTACAGCAATTCCCCGAAATTTTGCGCGATTTCGCTTATTACAAGTCTGTAATCGAGGGTCTGTCCGAAAAAACGGTGTGCGAATACCTACTCGATTTACGTACCTTTTTCAGATATCTTGAGGCAACAAGACTGTATATCGATATTGACTCCGAGGAATTTCTCGAGATTGATATAAGAAATATAGATATAGACTACGTAAAAAAGATAAAGACCGAAAAGATATACGAGTATTTGATGTATACCAGCCAAAGCAGAAAAAACGGTTGGGCAAGTCGCTCGCGTAAGCTATCCTCACTAAAAGCATTTTTCAAATACCTGACCGCAAAAAAGCATATGCTTGACGTAAACCCCACCGCAGACATTTCAGCACCAAAAAAACACGCTTCCCTTCCAAAGCACCTCACCTTTGACGAGAGTGTGCTTTTACTTGAAGCTATTAAAAACGACAAGGAATCAAAGACCAAGAAAAGAGATTTCGCCATCGTCACCCTGTTTTTGAACTGTGGAATGCGACTTTCCGAGCTTGTAAATATAGACCTTACCGACATATCCACCGACCTTCGCTCACTCAGAGTAACGGGAAAGGGCGCAAAGGAGCGCATAGTTTATTTAAACGACGCTTGCCGACGCGCGCTTGTGGATTATCTTAAAATAAGGACCTCAGAGGACACGTCAAAGCTGAAAACAACCGCTTTGTTCCTCAGTAACAGAGAATCACGCATAAGCAATAAAACTGTACAGTGGTTAGTATACAAATACTTAAAAATTGCCGGACTTGAAAACCGAGGATTTTCCGTGCACAAGCTCCGTCACACCGCAGCTACCCTTATGTACCAGACGGGTAACGTAGACGTGCGAGTTTTAAAGGACATTCTCGGCCACGAGCAGCTAAATACTACGCAGATATATACTCACGTAAGCGACGGAAATATGATAAAGGCGGTAGACTCTAATCCGCTTTCAAGTGTAAAAATCAAGGAAACGACAAAAAAAGAGCAAGAAGACGAGGAAGATTAACGCAATTTTTCACTTTTTCATATAATGCAGTGAGGTGATTTTTCATTGAACGGCAATATATGTTATCTTGGAAAAAAGCGAAGGCGAAAGGGCAAGGGATTTCTCTATCTTTCCCTTCTACTTGTCTTCTGCCTTGTAATAATTCTAAATATTCGCATTTTTGCTTTGGTTTCACTCATTACAAGGGCGGAGATCCAGACAAATCTCACACAGACTGTCAATGATTCTGTCTACAAGCAGCTGACGGAAAATCCCGAGGTCTACTCAAATCTCGTCTCACTTGAAAAGAAAAACGACGGCTCGGTCTCATCACTTAAAACCGACCAAGCAAAATTGTTAAACGCGCGCGCTGCTCTCGTTTCAAGCTTGCTAAGAGACATAAAAGCAAAAGATGCCTTGCAAGTAGATATTCCCATAGGAAACCTTACGGGGATAAATATTCTTTCGGGACGCGGGCCTTCTGTTTCGGTAAACACTATTCTTACAAAAGCCTTTAACGCGTATTTTGAAAGCAGCTTTACCGAGGTAGGAATAAATCAGTCATTATACCAGATAAATTTCGTCGTTTCTTATGAAGTCGACGCGCTTATTCCTTCTCGTACAGAAAGGATCTGTATTTCACAATCCTTCCCTGTAATGAGTACGGTAATTGTAGGAGACGTACCAGACGCGCTCACACAGATAGTTAGACTCACCGACGATATAACCGAAGAGGATATAGACGATATATTCGATTACGGTGCACATTTAGATTAAAAGACAGGAAGAAAAAGATGAATATTGGTAAAAAAATCAAGGATATTCGCAAGCAGAAGGGTTTAACGCAGGCCGACCTCGCACAAGACGTAATAACGAGAAATATGCTGAGCCAGATAGAATCCGAAAAGGCCACCCCTTCTCTTCCCACACTTATACATATAGCAAAAGTCCTTGATACCCCCGTAGAATATTTCTTGTCCGAAAGTGAAGAGCTTGAGGACTTCACAAAGAAAGACTTTGTTTCAGAGTTAAAACGATTATTCGCGAAAAAGAGATACAGCGACTGCCTTTTCGTGTTTGAAAAAGGAAGCTGTAAAATGGACGATGAAATCGCGCTTATGCTTTCAATATGTTCCCTTGAATGTGGAAAAAAGCATTTGAAAAACGGAAACCTCATCACAGCAGAGGAATTTTTTGAAAAAAGCTCGCACTTCGCAGAACAGACGATATATCCCACGTCAGATATTAAAGCAAAGCTCTCGCTCTTTTCTGCCATAGCGCAAAACGTACAGTCACCTAAGCTTGAATTCAACGAAGCGTCTTATATGGCTTTTGCCGACTTGGCGGTGGATTCCGACCTGTATAACTACGTCACCGAAAATCATTCACATAATTTCTCAAACGAGATAATGAAAAAGCACTTGAAGGCAAAAGAGCTTATGAGGGCATTTCATTACTCAGAGGCCACCGAAATAATGACCGAAATTGAGGCGAACAAGGCACAGTATCAGGTGGATTCATACATACTTTTCAGTATTTACTGTGATTTGGAACACTGCGCAAAGGAAGAAGGAAACTTCGAGGACGCTTACAAATATTCAAGCAAGCGAATTTCACTTCTCTCGGCATTTAAATCCTGACAGCTATAAAACGACCGCGTCAAAGGACTGACGCGGTTTTTTTCGTATACGTTAGGCATTTTTTACAAATAATAATTCATTATGGAATAGAAATTTTCATTAAAATGGAAATTATAATTAATATTGTAAGAAAAAGGCTTTTTTACCTTGACTTTACAGATTAGATATATTATAATATATCTGGTGAATTTTGGACTATTTACAAAATATATTTTAAGGAAGGAGAGATTTGCATTAGCAAATCGGGAATTCATCTTGGATAAAGAACTCAAAAATACAGTTCGCGCTTTACCCTCGGTAGACGAGCTTAAAGAACTGTTCAAGTCTGGTGAAAACTCCGACTCGCGCGTGTTGCTCAGCTCTTTGTTTGACGCTGGCACGTTTGTTGAGCTTGGCGCTTTCACAAAACGCAAGTTTGATGAAATCATTTCATCGAACAAGGAAAATATGTTGGAGGGTGTCATCTGCGGATACGGTGCTATTGACGGCAGACTCGTGTTTGCTTTCGCACAGGACGCATCCCGTATGAATGGCGCTATTGATGAAAATCACGCGAAGAAAATCTGCAACCTCTATGAAATGGCGGTAAAAAACGGCGCTCCCGTAGTTGCCGTACTCAATAGCTGTGGCGCAGATATCTTTGAAGGCGTCGCTTCCCTTGCGGCATACGCGAGAATTTCAAAGGCTGTCTCCATGGCTTCGGGTGTTATCCCCCAGATAGCTATCGTAAACGGACCTTGCCTTGGTCTCTTCTCTGCTATCGCATCAAGCTTCGACTTCGTAATTAAGAGTGAAAACGCTCCTTACTACGTTACCTCTCCCGCACTTAACAAGGACCAGAAGGAAATATCTTCTATCGCAGTTAAGGCAAAGGACGCTTTCGAGTGCGCATCTTATGCTCGCGCAATTCTCTCTTATATCCCCGACAATGCGTCAAACGGTGTAATTGCCGATGCTTCTGCCGACGCTTTTGACAGAGCTTTGGACGCTTCCTTGGTTTCAAATGCCCACGCTATTGTCGCTTCTCTTGCAGACGCAGGAAAGTCTCTTGAAATTTATTCCGACTACGCACCCGAAATGATTACTGCTTTTGCTTCAATCGGCGGTATCAAGTGCGGCGTCGTTGCAACCGATTTCTCTGTAAACGAGGGTAGAATTTCCTCGAAGGGCGCAAAGAAGGCAGCTTCATTCGTTTCCTTCTGTGACGCTTACAATCTTCCTATCGTAACTCTTGTCGACTCTTACGGCCTCGACGTAAATGAAAAATGCTCATCCTTCGCTTCTAATCTCGCTAAGCTTTCTATGGCTTACGCTAAATCTGAAAATGCGAAGGTGACCTTCATTCTCGGTCACGCTATCGGTGCTTCCTTCTCGCTTCTTGGCTCGAAGGCAATCGGCGCTGATATTGCATACTCGCTCGACAATTCCGAAATCTCTGCTCTTAATTCAAGTGCATCCGTCGCTTTCGCTTGGAACGACAAGGTAACTCTTGATACTACAAGAGAAGAGCTTGAAGCTGAATGGAAGGCTTCTATCGCATCTCCTGTCGCTTGCGCGTCTCTTGGTGAGATAGACGACATCATTTCGGCGAGTGAAATCCGCGCTCGCGCTTGCAGCTCACTCTTTATGCTCGCTAAAAAGGGCGAAAAGATAGTTGGCAAGCATACCGTTATGCCCCTTTGATTAGGAGGTCATTATGAGTAGCATTTTACTTCAGGTTTCACCAAATGAGCCTATTACCGAAATGAGCGAGATTCTCGCTTACGGAACGAAAATGCTTTTAGTCGGAATGGGAATAGTTTTCGCAGTACTTGCTCTGCTCTGCGTTATTCTTCTGATATTCAAGTCCGTATTCGGAGCTATCGGAAGCAAGGCAGAAGAAAAGCCTGTTACAAAGAAAGCAGAAGCTCCCGCCCCTGTGAGCGTTCCTGTAATCGAGACTGAAGACGAAGAAATCGTCGCAGTAATCGCCGCGGCAATAGCTGCCGCAAGCTCTGAATTCCCGAACAAAAAATTCAGAGTCGTTTCCTTTAAGAGACTGTAATTAAATTTAAATTATAAATGGAGATATAGAAATGAAACAGTACAATATTACCGTAAACGGAAAGACTTATAGTGTAGCAGTAGAGGAAGTTGGCGAGGGTGCAAGCGTAGAAGCTCCTGTCGCTCCCGTAGCTACCCCCGTGGCAGGCCCTGCTCCCGTTGGAGCAGCTCCCGCAGCAGCACCTGCACCCGCACCCGCAGCGGCTCCCGCTCCCGCAGGCGCAGACGACGTAACCGCTCCTATGCCCGGTACCATCCTTGACATCAAGGTTTCTGTCGGCGCATCCGTAAAGAAGGGCGACGTTCTCTGCATACTTGAAGCTATGAAGATGGAAAACGATATTCCCGCACCTAAGGACGGAACCGTTACTGCAGTAAAGGTTTCTAAGGGCGCATCCGTTCAGGCAGGCGACGCTCTCATCACTATCGGCTGATTGAAGGCAGGTTATAAAAATGACAGAAGTTCTTGACGCTATAAAATCATTCGTCGGTTCTACTGGCATCGCAAAAATGTTCGAAAAGAGCGACTCCTGGAAGTCACTTGTGATGTATCTTATAGTATTCGTTCTTTTTTATCTTGCGGTTGTCAAGAAATTTGAACCGCTCCTTCTCTTGCCTATTGCATTCGGTATGCTTTTGGCAAATCTTCCCGGCGCAGAGCTTATGCACCTCGATTTCTTCTTTGACGACTACTATCTCGACAAATATCCGATAGAGGCTTTTGCAGATATGTATTCAAACGGTCACATTAAGATGACCGAAATTATCAAAGAGGTAATAAACGAGGGTGGATTACTTGATATAATCTACCTCGGTGTTAAGCTCGGTATTTATCCTTCGCTTATATTCCTCGGTATCGGTGCTATGACCGACTTCTCTCCTCTGATAGCAAATCCTATAAGCTTACTTTTAGGTGCTGCCGCTCAGTTTGGAGTATTTGCCGCATTCTTCTTCGCGCTCGTGCTCGGCTTTACGCCTATGCAGGCGGCGGCGATAGGAATCATCGGCGGTGCAGACGGACCTACCGCTATACTCGTAACGAAGCAGTTAGCCCCCGAGCTTCTCGGCGCTATTGCTATCGCGGCATATAGCTATATGGCACTTATCCCGATTATTCAGCCTCCCTTTATGAGACTTCTTACAACACAGAAGGAACGCTCAATAGTTATGAGCAACCTCCGTCCTGTAAGCAAGCTCGAAAAGGTTGTATTCCCTATTTTAGTAACGCTTCTCGTCGTTTTGATAGTTCCCGACGCTGCGCCTCTTATCGGCTTCCTTATGCTCGGTAACTTCTTTAACGTAAGCGGTGTTACCGACCGTCTTTCCAAGACCGTACAAAACGAGCTTATAAATATCGTAACCATCTTCTTGGGTGTTTCCGTAGGTGCGACAGCAAGTGCGGATAACTTCTTGAAGAAGGAAACACTTTATATCATCGCTCTCGGTCTTTGCGCATTCATCCTTTCCACCTGTGGCGGACTTCTCTTCGGAAAGCTTCTCTGCTTCCTTACCGGCGGAAAGATCAACCCGCTTATCGGTAGCGCAGGTGTTTCTGCCGTTCCTATGGCGGCCCGTGTTGCACAGGATGAGGGTCGAAAGGCAAATCCCGCAAACTTCCTTCTTATGCACGCAATGGGACCAAACGTCGCAGGCGTTATCGGCTCTGCTATCGCTGCGGGCGTATTTCTACAGTGGTTCAACTAATAAACAACGAAAGGAAAGCCTAACGGCTGTGTAAATATAATGTCTAAAGTTTTAATTACTGAAACCGTGCTTCGTGACTCTCACCAGTCACTCGCAGCAACGAGAATGACGATAGATGAAATGCTTCCCATTCTCGAGGATCTTGACAAGGTCGGTTATCACTCTCTTGAAGCGTGGGGCGGTGCTACGTTTGACTCCTGTCTCCGTTTCTTGAACGAGGACCCTTGGCAGAGATTACGTATTATAAGAGACCACGTTAAGAACACGAAGCTCCAGATGCTTTTCCGCGGACAGAATATTCTCGGCTACCGTCACTACTCCGACGACGTAGTAGAATACTTCGTACAGAAGTCTATCGCAAACGGAATTGACATCATAAGAATCTTCGACGCTCTTAACGATAAGAGAAACCTTGAGACCGCTATCAAGGCGACCATCAAGGAAAAGGGACACGTTCAGGCCGCTATCAGCTACACGACGAGCCCCGTTCATAACAACGAATTCTTCGCCGCTTATGCAAAAGAGCTTGAAGAAATGGGTGCAAACTCTATCTGTATAAAGGATATGGCAGGACTGCTCAAGCCCTACGATGCTTATCAGCTCGTAAAGGCTATTAAGTCGCAGGTTAAGATTCCCGTTCAGCTTCATACCCACTACACCTCGGGTCTTGCTTCTATGACAATACTCAAGGCTATTGAAGCCGGTGTTGATATAGTCGATACCGCTATTTCTCCTATGGCGATGGGTACCTCTCAGCCTCCGACGGAAGCTATCGTCGCTACCCTTGCAGGCACTCCCTACGATACAGGCCTCGACCTTGAGAAGCTCGACGTGGTTTCCAAATTCTTTGGCGACATCAGAGAAAAATATCTTGCAAGCGGTCTTATCGACCCCAAGGTGCTTAAGGTAGACGTTAATGCCCTTCTCTATCAGGTTCCCGGCGGAATGCTTTCTAACCTCGTTTCTCAGTTGAAGCTTGCAGGAAAGTCTGACAAGCTCGCAGAGGTTCTTGCAGAGGTTCCGAGAGTTCGTGAGGATGCAGGATATCCTCCGCTCGTTACTCCTACCTCTCAGATAGTAGGTACTCAGGCGGTAAATAACGTTCTCTTTGGTGAACGTTACGGAAGAGTTACCAAGGAATTCAAGGGCCTTGTAAGAGGCGAATACGGAAAGACTCCCTCCGAAATTTCCGAGGAATTCAGAAAGCAGATAATCGGCGACCTCGAGCCTATCGACTATCGCCCTGCCGACAAGATTCCTTCCGAGCTTTCTCAGCTTAAGGAAAGAGTTGCTCCCTATGCAGAGCAGGAAGAAGACCTTCTCTCACTCGCTCTCTTTGAGCAGGTAGCAATCAAGTTCTTTGAATGGAGAAAGGCGCAGAAGCACAATCTCGATTCAAACGCGAACTCCGAAAACGGCGTTCATTCTATCTAAGTTATAAGCTAAGCCTGTTGCCGATTTTAGTTGGCAACAGGCTATTTATTTCTCTTATTTCTTGCTTTTTTTCATTATTTGTGATATAATAGAGGCGCAAATCAAAAGGAGATAGTTATGGCATACGAAGAAAAGTATAAGGTGCTTGGTAATGATGCAGACCTCGACGACGTGGTTCGCCCTACCGCGATTTTACGATATATGCAGGAGACTGCGAACAGACAGATGAAGGCATACGGACCTTCTTATTCCGAGCTTTTTGAGCAAGGAATGGCTTTCATACTCAGTAGAATAAGAGTGATAAACTACGATATTCTTCGTCCTTATGACGAAATTACAGTAGAGACTTGGCCGTCCGAGAGCAAGGGTCTTACCTTCCCCCGTTTTTACAGAATTCTTAAAGATAACAGGATAATATCCGAGGGCGCGTCTACGTGGGCGCTTCTCGACACGAAAAATCACCGACTTATGAGGTCAAACGAGGTGGACATTTCGAGTTATCCCTTTGGCGAGCCACTTGATATGAATCTGCGCTTCCGTATTGCAAACGATGCAATTCTAAAAGAAGAAAAGCCTCACACGGTAGAATACTCCGAAATCGACTGTAACCGTCATATGAACAATACATACTACCCCGATATGCTCTGTAATAGAATTCCCGATATTGAAAACAAGATAGTAAAGGAATTCAGTATCAGCTTTCTTTCCGAAGCGCCGTATGGAGAGACGCTCAAAATTATGAGATGCGAGGAAATGGCAGACGACGGAAGTCAGGTTCATTATTTCAGAACTCTAAAGGGTGACACTACCAACGTAGAGGCAAAAATCGTGACTACCGACAAAACAAAATAAAAAAACGACAGCTTTTACCGAAAGATAGAAGCTGTCGCTTTTATTTAAGTAAGAGATTTATACAATCTCAAGACCTGAACTGCCGTAGCTTTCAGATTCTCAAAGGCGTTTTCTACGTTCATCGCATCCTCGAGCGAACAAGGGGCTCGCAAAATCGGGAAAAAGGCATCAATGCCGTTTTCATTACACGCCGTCGCGTCTGCCTTTACCGCACCTG
>JAZOOB010000063.1:0-15694 GCA_045654845.1 Eubacteriales bacterium
AGTCCTTTACATATAGCGACAGCGAAGGCGTCCATAGCCAGCCCCACCGCGAGTATAAGCAATTCAAAAAAAGTCATAAAATTTTCCTTTTCGTTTTATTACCGTATAATGATATCATAAAGCCGAGGCTTTGTCAAACAAATTTTGTCGAAAGAGATATCTTTTTACTTTTTTCACCACTCGTCCTTATTTCACGAACAGGGGAAAAATGCATAATATGATATTGCAGGTAAAACTGCAATAAGCAAAGTGTAAGGATACCTTTATGATAAGATTTAATGACGATATGACACCTCTCGACAGAGTTGATGCCGAAGCAGAAGCGGTTTTCAATATGTGCGAGATGAAAAATAATTCGCGTCCCACAGAAGACGAAAGATGCGAGATAAATAATATGCCTCTTGCTATGGTATATTCACCCGAGCAGAAATGGCAGAACACTTATTCACCGAAAGATGCCCTTGCGCACGGAACACTTTTTGCCGACCTCTATTTTCCGTGGCTCGCAGGCGAGAAAGGGAAGAGATAATATGAACGAAAACGTAAATGCAAGAGAAAAGCTTTTAAACGAAATAAGAGAGCTTTCGTTTGCCGCTTTGGAGACGAATCTCTTTCTCGACGGCCACGTAAATAATAGCGAGGCGATGAAGTATTTCAATAAGGTCACAAAAGAGCTTAAAGAAAAGACAGAAAAGTACGAGGCAGAATACGGACCTCTTACTGCAAGTGGTAATAAAGGCGACAATCAATGGCAATGGGCTACGGCGAAGTGGCCTTGGCAGATGGAGGACTGACTATGTGGATTTATGAAAAGAAATTACAATACCCCGTAAAAATAAAAAACCCGAACGCGAAATACGCTCAGATTATAATTTCACAGCTCGGCGGTCCTGATGGCGAGCTCGCTGCTTCCACAAGATATTTGAGCCAGCGCTACTCTATGCCCGACAATAAGGTGGTTGGAATTCTTACCGACGTCGGAACGGAGGAGCTCGCTCACGTAGAAATGATTTCTGCGATTCTTCACCAGCTCACGAGAAACCTCACCCCCGAGGAAATCGCGAGAAGCGGCTTTGATAAGTATTTTGTCGACCACACCGTCGGTGTATATCCCGTTGCAGCGGCTGGCGTGCCGTTTGATGCGAAATATATAGGCGTCAAGGGAGACGTGCTCGCAGATTTACACGAGGACCTCGCGGCAGAGCAGAAGGCGAGAGTCACCTATGACAACCTGCTTCGCTTAATCGACGACCCCGACGTGCGCGATCCCTTGAAGTTCTTGCGCGAGCGCGAAATCGTTCACTACCAGCGCTTTGGAGACGCCCTTCGTCTTACTCAGGATAAGCTTGATTCTAAGAACTTTTACGCGTTTAACCCCGCCTTTGACAAGAGGGTTCAGCCGAGATAATCCAAAACAGAAAAAAGCGTTCGAAAAACTCGAACGCTTTTTCGTTTTTTTGACCAAAATTCAAGCGATTATTTTCTGTTTTTCTAACAAAATTCGAACTTAAAAGTATTGACAAAATCTCTTTTTTATGTTAATATATTTACATAGTAAATACATCCTTTGCAACTGACGGAATAAGTGGAATAAACCACAAAGGAACAGAGGAGAAGATATGCCGACCGTCTGGGCCCACTTATCGTATGAGGTAAGTGCGCCCTTTTTTAATTACAAGGAGAAGAGAATATGAAAAAGATAGCGATTATTATGGGTAGCGACAGCGATCTGCCTATCGTAAAAAAGGCGATTGACACCCTTTCTGATTTCAAAGTACCCTACGAGGTACACGTTTTTTCCGCGCACAGAACGCCCCTCGAATCCGCGAGCTTCAGCAAAAATGCGAGAAAGAACGGATTTGGCGCAATCATAGCTGCGGCCGGAATGGCGGCTCATCTTGCGGGCGCTATTGCTGCAAACACGACTCTGCCGGTTATAGGAATTCCTGTAGGGTCTGCTAATATGGGTGGTATTGACGCACTCCTTTCTACTGTACAGATGCCCACAGGTATTCCTGTTGCGACAGTTGCAGTGAACGGAGCAGCTAATGCCGCCCTTTTGTGTATTCAGATGCTCGCAATCGAGGACGAATCTCTTGCAAAGGCGCTCGACGATAAGAGGGCAAAGGACAAAGAAAACGTGCTCAAAAAGAATGAAGCAGTAGAAAAAGAATTTAATAAATAAAAATATATAGCGACAAAAGGAGAAAGAAAAAATGGCAAACAAGCTCGTTTACACAGGAAAGACAAAGGACGTTTTCGCTTTGGAAAACGGTAACTATTTACTTAAGTTCAAGGACGATTGCACCGGTAAAGACGGCGTTTTCGATCCCGGTGAAAACTCGGTAGGACTTACTATTGACGGTGTTGGTGACGTAAACCTTCGTATGTCTATTTATTTCTTTGAGAAGGTTAACGCAGCGGGCATAAAGACCCACTACATAAGCGCAGACCTTGCAAATACCACTATGGAGGTCCTACCTGCGAAGCCCTTCGGAAAGGGACTTGAGGTAATTTGTCGCCATAAGGCAGTAGGTAGCTTCTATCGCCGTTACAGCGACTATATCGAGGAGGGCGCAGACCTTCCCGCATACGTTGAGACCACCTTCAAAAACGACGAAAAGGGCGATCCGCTTGTAACAAAGGACGGCCTCGTTGATCTCGGCGTTATGACTTCTGCACAGTACGACGATATCAAGGCTATGACTCAGAAGATAACCCAGATAGTAGCGGACGACCTCAAGGAGAAGGGACTTATCCTTTACGATATCAAGTTTGAGTTCGGCTACGATAAGGACGGTAGCGTTATGCTTATCGACGAGATAGCTTCGGGCAATATGAGAGTTTATAAGAACGGTGAGTATATCGATCCTATGACTCTTTCTAAGCTCTTCTTCGCGTAATAGATAAAAACCTTAAAAGAAAAACAAGAGGAAAAAATAAATGGGTGGAATTTTCGGTATAACAGCTAAGAGCGATGCCGTACAGGATGTCTTTTTCGGTGTTGATTATCATACTCATTTGGGAAAAGCGAGGGCAGGAATGGCTTCGGTCAGCCCCGACGGATTTTTCCAGAGAGAAATACATAACATAGAAAATTCTCCTTTTCGCACGAAATTCGATAATATAGCCTCTCGCCTCGAGGGAAATGCCTGCATCGGCTGTATAAGTGACGCCGACCCGCAGCCGCTTCTTATCAAGTCAAAATTCGGTACCTACGCTATCACTATGGTAGGTATGATCTCAAACAGTGAGGCAATAGTGGATAACTATTTGAAAAACAATTACGGTATCTTCCAGACAATGAGTGGAAATTCCGTAAACTGTACCGAGATCTTGGCGGCTCTGATAGATGAAAAGGAGACCTTCGTCGAGGGCATCAAGTTTGCGCAAGAGACAATAGAAGGCTCTGCATGTATTCTGATATTGAGAGAAAACGGCGCTATAATAGCCGCAAGAGATAAAAGCGGAAGACTTCCGTTGGTTATAGGAAAAAGAGACGATGCATTCTGCGCGTCGTTTGAATCATTTGCATTCAAAAAGCTCGGCTTTGAAAGCTACAAGGAGCTTCGCTCGGCGGAGGTCGTCGAGATAACCCCCGAAGGACTTACCGTGCTTTACGAGGGTAAAGAGGAAATGAAAATGTGCGCGTTTCTCTGGACCTATTACGGATATCCGACAGCGACCTACGAGGGCGTAAACGTTGAGGTTATGCGTAACGAAAACGGCAGGATAATGGCGCAAGAGGAAAAGAAGAACGGCACTATGCCTGACGTCGACTACGTATGCGGAGTTCCCGATACGGGAACACCCCACGCAATAGGATATTCGCAGGCAAGCAATAAGCCCTTTGCCCGCCCCTTTATAAAATACACACCCGCGTGGGCGAGAAGCTTCACACCTACAAACCAAGAGGAGAGAAACAAGGTAGCGAAGATGAAGCAGATTCCCGTAGAGGAGCTTATCAAGGATAAGGATCTGCTTTTTGTCGACGACAGTATAGTCAGAGGAACACAGCTTAATGAAACCGTAGATTTCCTCTATCAGAACGGCGCAAAGTCGGTGCATATGCGCTCTGCTTGCCCGCCTCTGATGTATAGCTGTAAATACCTGAATTTCTCGAGAAATACCTCGGATATGGACCTTATATGCAGAAAGGTGATATTAGAGCTTGAGGGAGAAGAGGGCTTTAATCACTTAGAAGAATACAGTGACACGAATACAGAACGCGGAAAGAAGCTTCGCTCTGCAATCTGTAAAAAATTCAATTTCGCCTCTCTCGAGTATCAGTCTCTTGAGGGCATTATAAAGGCTATCGGAATCGAGCCTTGCAAGCTTTGCACATATTGCTGGAACGGAAAGGAATAAGAAATTATGAAAAACTCAAGATCTGAAAGCTATGCGGCAGCCGGCGTAGATATTACTGCGGGATACCGTGCCGTTGAATTGATGAAAGCTCATATAGCGAGAACTATGACACAGGGTGTTTGCTCCGACGTAGGAGGCTTTGGCGGTCTTTTCGAGCTTGACGTAAAGGGAATGGAAAAGCCCGTACTCGTCAGTGGAACAGACGGCGTTGGAACAAAGCTCAAGCTCGCATTTTTACAGGACAAGCACGACACCGTCGGTATCGACTGTGTTGCTATGTGTGTAAACGACGTAATCTGCTGTGGTGCGAAGCCCCTTTTCTTCCTTGACTAC
The DNA here is from genome assembly GCA_045654845.1 of Eubacteriales bacterium. Taxonomy (GTDB): domain Bacteria; phylum Bacillota; class Clostridia; order Oscillospirales; family CAG-272; genus UBA1740. The sequence continues at coordinate 4,702 of JAZOOB010000063.1, forward strand.
ATAGCTTGCGGAAAGAACGTTCCCGAGAAGATAGCGGCTATCGTATCGGGTGTTGCAGAGGGTTGCGTACAGTCAGGTGCGGCTCTTATCGGCGGAGAAACCGCAGAGATGCCCGGCTTTTACCCCATAGATGAATACGACCTCGCGGGATTTGCCGTAGGTGTAGTAGATAAAAATAAGATTCTTCGTCCCGAGACTATAGAAGAGGGCGACGTAATTATAGCAATGCAGTCGAGTGGCGTGCATTCAAACGGATTTTCTCTCGTTCGTCGCGTGTTCGGTGTAGGTGAAAAGGATATTTCCAAGCCTGTTGCCGAGCTTGGCGGTAAGTCGGTAGGTGAAACTCTGCTTACCCCTACGAGAATTTACGTAAAATCCATCCTCGACCTTGTAGAAAATGTGACTGTTCGCTCTATTTCTCACATCACAGGCGGTGGCTTCTATGAGAATATACCGAGAAGCCTTCCTGTCGGTTATACTGCGAAAATAGAAAAGGCATCGTTACAGATACTTCCTATCTTCGACCTTATTGCAAAAGAGGGAGGCATTTGCGAGCGCGATATGTTCAACACCTTCAATATGGGTGTCGGTATGAGTGTTATCGTTAAAAAGGACGAGGCAGACAAGGCGCTTGAGATTCTTCGCAGAAACGGTGAAAACGCTTATATAATGGGCGAAATCATAAAGAGCGACCTCGGCGTATCTTTGTGCTGACAAAATAAGACTTTAAAATCAAGGAGAAGGGAAAATGTCCAAGACTAAAATAGCCGTACTCGTTTCGGGTGGTGGAACAAACCTTCAGGCGCTTATTGATGCGCAGGCTAAGGGAATTCTGCAAAGCGGAGAAATTTCGCTTGTAATATCGAACAAAAAGGACGCGTATGCACTGACAAGAGCAGAAAACGCAAATATAAAGACCGAAACTGTGCTTAAAAAGGACTTTTCCTCGTCACTTGATTTCGAAAATAAAATTCTGGACGTTTTAGAAGAAAACGGCGTAGAGCTTATAATACTTGCAGGCTTTATGTGTATTTTAAGTGAGCGTTTTACGTCAAGATATCCGAAAAGGATATTAAACGTACATCCCTCGCTTATACCTTCCTTCTGCGGAGAGGGCTTTTACGGACTTCGCGTTCACGAAGCGGCGCTTTCCTATGGCGTAAAGGTCACGGGAGCGACGGTGCATTACGTAAACGAGATCCCCGACGGAGGCGAGATAATTTTGCAGAAGGCGGTAGAAATTCAAGAGGGTGACACGCCCGAAAGCCTTCAGAAGAGGGTAATGGAGGAAGCGGAATGGATTTTGCTTCCGCGCGCCGCTGAAATCGTGGCAAAGCAAATAAGAGAACAAAAGGGAGGGAAAAAAATGAACGTATATGAAGTAAAAACAATGGGTGAGCGTATACTTGGAAACGCTTACGTAGGACGCGGAATAGTTTTGGGAAAGACCCCCGACGGAAAAAAGGCGGTAAGCGCTTATTTCATTATGGGCAGAAGCGAAAACAGCAGAAATCGCGTATTTACTCTTAAAGACGGCGCGGTATTTACCGAGCCCCACGATCCTTCTAAGGTGGAAGACCCCTCGCTTATCATTTATGCGGCTATCCGCGAGTTTGAAAACAAGCTCATCGTCACAAACGGTGACCAGACGGATACCATATACAACTTTATAAAAGAGGGCAAAACCATGAAAGAGGCTCTCGAAACCAGAGAGTTTGAGCCCGATGCTCCGAACTTCACACCCCGTATAAGCGGTATGATAACTATGAGCGACTCTGATTTTACTTATCAGATGAGCATTTTAAAGAGTATAGACGAACTGGGCAGTGATTGCGCCCGTTACACCTTCGATTATCCTTCAAAGGCGGGACTCGGCCATTTCATTCACACCTACGTGACCGACGGAAATCCTATTCCTACCTTCGTAGGCGAGCCCGAGAGAGTCTATATTCCGAGTGATATCGAGGATTTCACAAACGATATATGGAATAACCTCAATCACGATAATAAGATTTCACTTTACGTTCGTTATACAGACCTTGAAACCAAGGAAATCAAAGAAAAGCTTATAAACAAGAACAAATAAGAACGGAGAAAGAAAATGAAAGAGCTTGAATTAAAATACGGCTGTAATCCTAATCAAAAGCCGTCAAAGATATTTATGGAAGAGGGCGAGCTTCCTATAAAGATACTTTCAGGACGCCCCGGATACATTAACTTTCTCGACGCATTCAACTCATGGCAGCTCGTAAAGGAATTGAAAAAGGCGCTCGGCTTACCCGCCGTAACCTCTTTTAAGCACGTCAGTCCCACCTCTGCCGCAGTAGGAATCCCGCTTTCCGACAATTTGAAGCGCGCTTGCTTCGTAGACGATATAGCTGACCTCGATAAGTCTCCCTTGGCTTGCGCTTACGCGAGAGCGAGAGGCACAGACAGAATGTGCTCGTTTGGCGACTGGGTAGCGCTTTCCGACGTCTGCGACGTTATGACGGCAAAGCTCATAAAGAGAGAGGTGTCCGACGGTGTCATCGCCCCCGGATATGAGCCCGAAGCACTTGAAATTCTCAAGACCAAGAGAAACGGAAACTACAACATAGTAGAAATAGACGAAAACTACGTTCCTGCCCCCATTGAGCACAAGCAGGTGTTCGGAATCACCTTTGAGCAGGGAAGAAACGAGTTTGAAATAAACGAGGCGCTTCTTTCAAACGTGGTTACTGAAAAGAAGGAATTGCCCGAAAACGCGAAAAGAGATTTGATAATCTCGCTTATAACCTTGAAATATACTCAGTCGAACTCGGTATGCTTTGCATACGACGGACAGGCTATAGGTGTCGGCGCAGGACAGCAGTCGAGAATTCACTGTACCCGTCTTGCGGGTACGAAGGCGGACACTTGGTTCTTGCGTCAGCACGAAAAGGTTTTAAACCTTCCTTTCCTTTCCACACTCGGCCGTCCCGACAGAGATAACGTAATAGACGGATATATAAACAAAAATGAAGAGGACGTCTGCGCAGAGGGTATCTGGCAGAAGTACTTTGTAACTCGTCCCGAGCCCTTGACCGAGAAGGAAGTAGAGGAATATCTTGCAAGCATTACGGGTGTTTCTCTCGGCTCTGACGCGTTCTTCCCATTTAGCGATAATATAGAAAGAGCGCACAAGAGCGGTGTTTCTTATATTGCAGAGCCCGGCGGGTCTATCCGCGACGATCTCGTTATAGAATGCTGTGATAAGTACGGTATTGCTATGGCATTTACGGGAATGAGACTTTTCCATCACTGATAAAAATCGAAAGAGGATTTATAAATGAAGATTTTGGTTGTCGGCTCAGGCGGCAGAGAGCATACTATCATTAAAAAGCTCAAAGAAAATAAGAATATAGACGAAATATTTGCAGCCCCCGGAAACGGCGGTATGGCGAAGGACGCCACCTGCGTGCCGATAGGCGCGAAGGAGATAGATAAGCTCGTCGCCTTTGCAAAGGAGAATAAAATTGACTACGCGGTTGTTGCCCCCGACGATCCCTTGGTGCTCGGCGCGGTAGATGCATTGGAGGAAATTGGTGTTCCTTGCTTCGGCCCTCGCGCAAACGCGGCTATTATCGAAGGCAGTAAGGTCTTTTCAAAGAACCTTATGAAGAAATATCATATTCCTACGGCAGAATACGAGGTGTTTGACAATGCGCCCGACGCGCTTAAATACCTTGAAAACGCGCCTATCCCCACAGTAATCAAGGCAGACGGTCTCGCACTCGGTAAGGGTGTTATAATCGCTATGACGAGAGACGAGGCGAAGGATGCCGTACACTCTATAATGGAGGATAAGATCTTCGGTAAGAGTGGAAACAATATCGTAATTGAAGAATTCTTGGAAGGTCCCGAGGTTTCGGTGCTTTCATTTACCGACGGAAATATAGTAGTTCCTATGATTTCCTCTATGGACCATAAGCGTGCAAAGGACGGAGACGAGGGACTTAATACAGGCGGTATGGGAACGATAGCGCCCAACCCCTATTACACCGACGAAATCGCGAAAATCTGTATGGATACCATATTCCTTCCTACCATCAATGCTATGAATAAAGAGGGAAGAACCTTCCGTGGTTGTCTTTACTTCGGACTTATGCTCACAAAGGACGGACCGAAGGTGATAGAATACAACTGTCGCTTTGGCGACCCCGAAACGCAGGTAGTTCTTCCACTACTTGAAAGCGACCTTCTCACTATTATGCAGGCGACCACCGACGGCACGCTTAAAGAGGAAATGGTACGCTTCTCAAACAAGAGCGCTTGCTGTGTAGTAATGGCGTCAAACGGTTATCCCGAAAAGTATGAAACGGGCTTTGAAATAACCATTCCCGAAGAAGAGGAGAATAACGTTTTCGTCGCAGGTGCGAAACAAGAAAACGGTAAGTTGCTTACCGCGGGCGGTCGTGTGCTTGGCGCGGTAGCACTTGGAGATACGCTGAAGGATGCAATAAACGCGTCTTATAAGCTGGCAGAGAAAATTCATTTTGAGAATGCATATTTTAGAAAAGATATCGGTAAGCGTGCGCTTGCCGTGAAGGAGGACTAATGGTTTATCGCATTTACGTTGAAAAGAAGGAGAGCTTTGCAAACGAAGCGAAGGCGTTATATTCCGATATTACCTCTTTAATAGGTATAAAGGGTCTTGATAGCGTACGCGTTTTAAACCGCTACGACGTAGAAAATATAGATAAAGACCTCTTTGAATATACGAAGAACACTGTATTTGCCGAGCCTCAGCTCGATATTGTAAGCGACGAGCTTGATTCTGACGGCGCTTACGTTTTCGCAGTAGAGTTTCTTCCCGGTCAGTTTGACCAGCGCGCAGACTCTGCCGAGCAGTGTATCCAGATAATTTCAAAGGGAGATAGACCTACCGTAAATACGGCGAAGGTCTACCTTCTCTACGGAGAGCTTTCCGACGAGGAAATTTCACAGATCAAGAAGTACGTAATAAACCCCGTAGAAGCAAGAGAAGCGTCGCTTGAAGAGAAAAAAACTCTTAAGGCGGATTATGAAATACCCACAGAGGTAGAAACTCTTGACGGATTCATCTCGCTTACAAGAGACGAGCTTGCACAGTTCGTTGCAAAATACGGTCTTGCCATGGATATAGACGATATTTGCTTCTGCCAGAAGTATTTTATCTCTGAAAATAGAAATCCTACCATTACCGAAATCCGTATGATAGATACTTATTGGTCAGACCATTGCCGTCATACGACCTTCCTTACCACGATAGATAACGTGACCTTTGAGGACGAGCTTTTACAGTCTGCTTACGACGAATATATAGAGACGAGAAAGAAGCTCGGTCGCACAAAGCCTGTAAACCTTATGGATATCGGTACTCTTGCAGGCAAGTATTTGAAGAGCATAGGAAAGCTTGACAAGCTCGATGAATCCGAGGAAATAAACGCTTGTACCGTAAAAATTGAGGTAGAGGTGGACGGAGTACGCGAGCCTTGGCTCTTGCTCTTTAAGAATGAAACACATAACCACCCCACAGAAATCGAGCCCTTTGGTGGCGCGGCTACCTGTATAGGTGGTGCTATCCGAGATCCCCTTTCGGGACGCTCTTACGTTTACGCGGCTATGCGCGTGACGGGTGCAGCAGACCCCACAAAACCCGTTTCTGAAACGATAAAGGGTAAATTGCCTCAGAGAAAGATAGTGACGACCGCCGCAGCAGGCTATTCCTCTTACGGAAACCAGATAGGACTTGCGACAGGTATGGTAGACGAGCTTTACCATGACGGCTATGCGGCGAAGCGTATGGAGATAGGCGCGGTAATTGCCGCCGCCCCCCAAGAAAACGTCCGTCGCGAGCGCCCCTCTGACGGAGACGTAGTTATACTTCTCGGAGGTAGAACGGGACGTGACGGCATAGGCGGTGCGACAGGCTCGTCGAAAGCGCACGACTCTCACTCGGTTGAGACCTGTGGCGCTGAGGTACAGAAGGGTAATGCACCCGAGGAAAGAAAGCTTCAGAGACTCTTCCGTAACCCCGAAGCGTCGAAGATGATAAAGAGATGTAACGACTTTGGAGCAGGCGGTGTTTCCGTCGCTATCGGAGAGCTTGCCGACGGTCTTGACATCGACCTCAATAAAGTTCCGAAAAAATATGAAGGACTTGACGGCACCGAGCTCGCGATAAGCGAGTCTCAGGAGAGAATGGCTGTCGTTATAGAAAAGGAAAATATCGAGCGCTTTATGGCTTTGGCAGACGAAGAAAACCTCGAGGCGACAGTAGTCGCTCGCGTTACCGAAGAGCCTCGCCTCCGCGTTCATTGGAATGATAAGACTATTATCGACCTTTCCCGCGAGTTCTTGAACTCTAACGGAGCAGAAAAGCATATAGATATAGCACCCGTAAAGCCTGATAGCTTCGAAAAGGCAGAAGTAAAGAGCTTTAGCGAGGGTATGAAGGACCTCGTTTGCGACCTTAACGTATGCTCGAAGCAGGGACTTTCCGAGCGCTTCGACTCTACTATCGGCGCAGGAACTGTGCTTATGCCTTTTGGCGGTAAGTATCAGAAGACACCTATTCAGGCTATGGTTCACAAAATTTCGGTAGAAAAGAAGCATACCGACGATTGCTCGTATATGGCTTGGGGATATAATCCCTATATAGCAGAGAAGAGCCCCTACCACAGCGCGTACCTTGCAGTTGTGGAGAGCGTTGCCAAGCTCGTGGCGACAGGCGCTTCCTTTGAGGACGTTTACCTCACCTTCCAGGAATATTTTGAAAAGCCTATGAAGGACGCATCCCGTTGGGGCAAGCCTCTTTCGGCACTTCTTGGCGCATTCCGCGCTCAGATAGACCTCGGAATCGCGGCAATAGGCGGTAAGGACTCTATGAGTGGCTCGTTTGAAAAGCTCGACGTCCCTCCCACGCTCGTTTCCTTTGCCGTTACTACAGGTAAGACTACCGAGGTTATCTCAAACGATATTAAGTGCGCAGGACGTAAGATAGTTCTTATATCCCCCGAATATGATGAAAATAAGCTTCCCGTAGCAGAATCGCTTATAAGCACCTTCAATAAGGTCACCTCTCTTATGAGAGCGGGCAAGGTGTATTCCGCATACACCCCCACCTACGGAGGAATTGCAGAAGCGCTTTATAAGATGGCGATAGGAAACGGCTTTGGCGTGAAGATTTCCGACGAAGTTTCCCTTTCCGACCTCTTTGCATATAACTACGGTGCATTCTTGCTCGAGGCGGAAGAGGACGTAGAAGGAAAGACGATAGGCTACGTCACCGACGACGGCAACTTCAGCTATAAGGATGAAGTCGTTTCGGCAGAATGCCTTGAAAAGCTTTACGAAGAGAAGCTTGAAGGTGTATTCCCCACCTTGAAGAATAAAAAAACGACGAAGATTGAAAAGATATCCTATGACGCGAAGAAGAGCTTTTCTTCGAGTGTGAAGGTAGCGAAGCCCCGCGTGCTTATCCCCGTATTCCCCGGCACTAACTGTGAATACGATTCCGCAAAGGCGGTAAGAGATGCAGGTGCAGAGGCAGAGATTTTTGTAATTAATAACCTGACTTCCGACGGAATCGCGAGAAGCGTAGAAAAGTTCGCAGAATCGGTGAAGAATTCGCAGATCATATTTATCCCCGGAGGATTTTCCGGAGGAGATGAGCCCGACGGATCGGGTAAATTCATCACTGCATTTTTCCGTAACGGAGAGATAAAAGAAGTCGTCGGCGAGCTTCTTTCCAAGCGTGACGGTCTTATGTGCGGTATCTGTAACGGATTTCAGGCTCTTATAAAGCTCGGACTCGTTCCCTACGGAAAAATAATAGATACCGACGAGCATTGTCCCACGCTTACCTTCAATACGATAGCAAGACACCAGTCCCGTATAGTACGTACCCGCGTAGCCTCGAACAATTCCCCTTGGCTCGCAGGATGCGAAATAGGTGACGTATACTCTGTGGCTATCTCTCACGGTGAGGGACGCTTCGTTGCAGAGGAGAGCGTTATAAAAGACCTTATAGAGCGCGGACAGGTCGCTACTCAGTACGTAGACCTTGACGGAAATCCCACAAACGACGTTGAATATAACCCCAATAATTCTATGGCGGCTATCGAGGGTATTCTCTCACCCGACGGCAGAGTAATAGGAAAGATGGGACATTCCGAGCGTATAGGAAACGGTCTTTATAAGAACGTAATTGGTGAATACGATATGAAGCTCTTTGCTTCAGCAGTGAAATATTTCAAATAAGGGAGGGACTACTATGGCTTTTCTTTCTGACATTGAAATCGCGCAGAGCTGCAAAATGCAGCCCATTACAGAAATAGCGAAGGCGGCAGGCATTGACGAAGAACATTTAGAAACCTACGGTAAATACAAGGCAAAGGTGGATTTATCTATTCTTTCCGACGAGAGCCGTAAAAACGGAAAGCTCGTCTTGGTTACCGCTATTACCCCCACCCCCGCAGGCGAGGGAAAGACCACGACGACACTTGGTCTTGCAGACGGCTTAAAAAGAATAGGGAAGAACGTAATGGTCGCCCTTCGCGAGCCCTCACTCGGTCCTGTATTCGGTGTTAAGGGCGGAGCGGCAGGCGGCGGATACGCGCAGGTCGTTCCTATGGAGGATATAAACCTTCACTTTACAGGAGACTTTCACGCGATAGGCGCGGCGAACAACCTTCTCGCCGCTATGCTCGATAACCACATTCAGCAGGGAAATACACTCGGTATTGACCCCCGTAAGATTACTTGGAAGCGCTGTGTGGATATGAACGACAGACAGCTTCGCTTCATCGTCGACGGACTTGGCGGAAAGGTGAACGGAACACCCCGTGAAGACGGATTCGACATCACGGTCGCGTCTGAAATAATGGCTATTCTTTGTCTTTCGAATTCGATTACCGACTTGAAGGAAAGACTTTCCCGCATTATAGTAGGCTATACCTATAACGATCAGCCTGTCACGGCAGGACAGCTAAAGGCGGCGGGTGCGATGACCGCGCTCTTAAAGGACGCCATAAAGCCTAATCTCGTACAGACACTTGAGGGAACTCCTGCTTTCGTACACGGTGGCCCATTTGCGAATATTGCTCACGGCTGTAACTCGGTTACTGCTACGAAGATGGCTTTGAAGCTTGGCGATTACGCTATAACCGAGGCGGGCTTCGGTGCCGACCTCGGAGCAGAGAAGTTCCTCGACATAAAGTGCCGTATGGCAGGTCTTACCCCCGACGCAGTCGTTGTGGTAGCTACGATACGCGCTCTTAAAATGCACGGAGGACTTGCAAAGACCGAGCTTGGTGAGGAAAATCTTCCCATGCTCGAAAAGGGAATTCCAAACCTTCTTCGTCACGTTTCCAATATTAAAAACGTATATAAGCTTCCCTGTGTGGTAGCGGTAAACCGCTTCCCGACCGATACCGATGCTGAGGTCGATTTCATCATCAAGAAATGCAAGGAGCTTGGAGTAAACGTAATTCTCTCTACCGTATGGGCAGAGGGTGGCTTGGGCGGTGAGGCCCTTGCACGCGAGGTAGTTCGTCTCTGCGAAAGCGAAAAGGGCGATTTCACCTTTGCATATGAATCCGAAATGACACTTGAGGAAAAAATAAACGCGCTTGTTACGAAGATCTACGGCGGCGACGGAGTGAATATACTTCCGCAAGCGAAGAAGCAGATAGAGAAGCTTACCGAAATGGGCTTCGGCTCTTATCCCGTGTGCATGGCAAAGACGCAGTATAGCTTCTCAGATGACCAGACCAAGCTCGGCGCACCCGAGAATTTTACCGTCACGGTAAAGAACGTCAAGGTGTCCGCAGGCGCAGGCTTCGTAGTAGCACTTACAGGCGATATTATGACTATGCCGGGACTTCCCAAAGTACCCTCGGCGGAGCGTATCGACGTAGATGAAAACGGAAAAATTTCAGGACTATTTTAATATTTTTGGAGGATAATATGGCAACTTTTATTAACGAACCTTCTCATACCTTTAATGAGTATCTGCTTATACCCGGCTATTCTTCGTCGGAATGTATTCCGGCTAACGTAAGCCTGAAAACCCCGCTCGTCAAGTATAAAAAGGGAGAAACCCCCGCTATAATGATGAATATACCTATGGTGTCGGCTATAATGCAGGCGGTTTCCGGCGAAAAGCTCGCAGTTGCGCTCGCCACCGAGGGCGGCGTTTCCTTCATCTACGGCTCTCAGTCTATCGAGGACGAGGCGGCTATGGTTGCCCGTGCAAAGAGCTATAAGGCGGGATTCGTAAAGAGCGATTCAAACGTTTCCCCCGACGCCACAATGGCAGATATAGTAGCCTTGAAGGAAAGAACAGGACATTCCACCGTTGCCGTAACCGACGACGGAACGGCAGACGGCAAGCTTCTCGGCATCGTGACCAGCAGAGATTACCGTGTAAGCCGTATGAATCCCGAAACCAAGGTCTCTGAATTTATGACACCCTTTGACCGCCTTATCTGTGCGAAGGAGGGTGTAACCTTGAAGGAAGCGAACGATATTATCTGGGATAATAAGCTCAATTCCTTGCCCGTTATAGACGATAAGGGAAGATTGCTCTACTTCGTGTTCAGAAAGGACTACGATACCCATAAGCAGAACCCGAACGAGCTTCTCGACAAAAATAAAAGATACGTAGTCGGCGCAGGTATCAATACCCGCGACTATGCAGAAAGAGTTCCCGCGCTTATCGAGGCGGGCGCAGACGTTCTTTGTATCGACTCGTCGGAAGGATTTTCCGAGTGGCAGAAGATAACTCTTGCTTGGATTCGTGAAAAGTACGGAGATAGCGTAAAGGTAGGAGCAGGAAACGTAGTAGACGCGGCAGGCTTCAGATTCTTGGCAGAGGCAGGTGCCGACTTCATAAAGGTCGGTATAGGCGGCGGCTCTATCTGTATCACCCGTGAAACCAAGGGTATAGGCAGAGGACAGGCTACGGCTCTTATCGAGGTATGCCGTGCAA
>JAZOOB010000064.1:0-11113 GCA_045654845.1 Eubacteriales bacterium
CATACGATTTTTGTCTTGCGCATAAAAATCCCTCTTGTTAAACTACAAAATGCTTAAAAAAACGCTCTTGGACAGAAATATCCAAGAGCGTGTGAAAATTATCTGTCGTTAAATTCTTCCTCGGATACAGAGTCTTCCTTCGGAATGGTGATTTCTGCTTCCTCATACATCTCGTCGTCGTCCTTGCCGTGACGGAGGTCGCTTTCGATAATAGATTCGTCGAATTCGTCGTAATCGTCCGAAAGATAGTTTTCAAATGCCATATCCTGATCCCACTCCTGCTTTTCCTGATAAAGCAGATAAGCTCCTGCAGCCGCTTCCATTGTAGCGAGTGCGAGGAAGGCGACGGAAAGGCTCTTCTTCTTTACACAAAGAATGATGAACATAATAAGGCAGGAAAGGGCCTGAACCATAAGTGAAATACCTACGAAAAATCTTGATTTTCTTAACATAGCTTTTTCTCCTTTTCTTATTTTCCCGTATTATTCTTTAAGTATGCATTTATAAATCCGTCAATGTCTCCGTCCATAACTGCGGAGATGTTTCCGTCTTCATATCCCGTTCGTGTGTCCTTTACCAAGGTGTAGGGCATAAATACGTAGCTTCGTATCTGCGCGCCCCACTCGATATTAGTCTTGTTACCCTGAATATCCTCTATTCTGTCCAGCTTTTCTCTTTCCTTGATTTCGAGAAGCTTGGATTTGAGCATTTTAAGTGCAGTTTCCTTGTTCTGAAGCTGGCTTCGCTCGGTCTGACAGCCTACTACTATACCCGTAGGGATGTGGACTATTCTTATAGCCGAGTCGGTCTTGTTTATGTGCTGACCGCCCGCACCGCTTGAACGGTGTGCGGTAATCTCGAGGTCCTCTTCGCGAAGCTCGATGGTATTGTCGTCGTCGAATTCGGGCATAACCTCAACCGATGCAAACGAGGTGTGTCTGCGTCCCGAGGAGTCGAAGGGGGAAACGCGGACAAGACGGTGTACGCCGTTTTCGCTCTTCAAATAGCCGTATGCATTAAGTCCCGAAATCATAATGGTCGCGCTCTTAAGTCCTGCCTCTTCTCCGTCGAGCCAGTCGATAAGCTTAACGGTAAAGCCGTGACGCTCGCCCCAGCGGGTGTACATACGGTAGAGCATAAGCGCCCAGTCCTGTGCTTCCGTACCGCCTGCGCCAGGGTGGAAGGAAACTATTGCGTTATTCTTATCGTATTCGCCGTTTAGGAGTGTTTCAAGGCGCTGTTTTTCTGCCTCTGTCTCAATGAAAGCGAGCTCGCTTTCTACTTCCTCTACCGAGCTTTCGTCGTTTTCCTCAATAGCCATTTCCGCGAGCATAAGGGTGTCTTCAAGGCGGGATTTGAGGTTGTCAAAGCGGTCGCATTTGTCCTTTAACTGCTTTATTTTCTGCAAGACCTTGCTGCTGTTTTCCTGATCGCTCCAGAAATTCTCATCAAAGGTCTTTTTTTCCATTTCGGCAATTTCTGCCTTCAATTCGTCTACGCGAATGGCAGAGCCAAGCTCTTCTATATCCTTTTCAAGCGAAGTGAGCTTATATTTTGCATCTTCAAGTGCGATAATCAAGTGATAATCCTCCAAAAAACTTCTTAACTTATGTCAAAAACGTTGAAATCAACTGCGTACGCGCATTTTTTTCTGGCACTTCGGACAGGTGATAGAAAATTCACCCTTACCCTTCGGCAAACGAAGCGCAGCTCCGCACGACGGACATTTCGCAAAAGCGAAATTTTTGTCTTCCTTCGGCTTTTTCTCAATTTTAATATTCTTGAGATTTAAAATCGCGTTTTTCGCATTTATAATAATTTCATTTTCCTTTTTTCGCGCGGGAATATCCTTGGAAAGAATTCTGTATGCCGCATAACCGACCAGAATAAGAGGCAGAAGAGAGAGCCACCAAAGGTCGATAATAGAAACGACGAGCAAGATAGCAAAGGAAACGAGAACTATAATTGCAGAAAGCTCGTCTGCTCCATAACGGGAGCGCATAAATTCATAAAATTTATTCATATTCCCTCCGAAAAATAAACAAAACTATACTTATATATAATAGTTTACCACAAAAACGGAAAAAAGTAAATAGAATAACTACAAAATCTTTCGACAAAGATAAAAAACAGCCGAGCCAATCTGACAAAACAAAAAACGCACGTTAGTGAGGCGGAATAGAAGTAATTGCTATTGACAATTCAGGCGTTTTGTACTATACTATGGTTAGCACATAATAAAAAAGGAGATATAAAAAATGAAGGTAACTAAGGATTCTATAATCGGTGATATTCTCGATTTTGACAGAGAAACTGCACAGTTTTTCTTTGAGATAGGTATGCACTGCCTCGGTTGTCCCGCATCTCGCGGAGAGAGCATCGAGCAGGCTTGTGCTGTTCACGGCACAGACGCTGACGCTTTGGTAGAAAAAATCAACGCATTCCTTTCGTCCAAGTAAGATGAAAGAGGCGACGCTTGACAGAAGACTGAAGGCGGCGGCGGAATACGTTAGGCAGGGGGCGGTTTTTGCCGATATCGGCACGGACCATGCTTACCTGCCTATTTATCTTCTTTTGCGCGGAGTTGTGTCATTCGCTTTTGCGACGGACATAGCAGAAGGACCTCTTATGCGCGCAAAGGAAAACTGTGAGTCGTTTTCTCTTCAGGATAAAATGGAATTTCATCTCACAGACGGTCTTGTAGGACTTGAAGAAAAGGGCATTACCGATATAGCCGTCTGCGGTATGGGTGGCGAGATGATAGCCTCTATCATAGAGAATGCCCCCTTTGTAAGAGATGAAAAAATAAGACTTATTTTACAGCCGATGAGCAAACAGGAGCGCCTTCGCTCTTATCTTTACCAAAACGGGTTCTACATAATCGAGGAGCGCGTCGGACACGTGGGTACACACACCTATTCCTGTATTTGTGCAGAGTACGACGGCAAAAAAAGAGAGGTAGACGCACTTACCTTGTACGTAGGAAATCCAAAGATGGAAGATGAAGAGGAAGCAAAGGAATTTTTGCTCTTGCTTGATGCAAAGGAAAAGGCGTTTATAAAGCGCTTAAACGGACTTTTAGCTTCGAATAAGGAAGCAGATGCTGAAAAAGAGCTTTTGTCGGCAATAAAAGAAAAGAAGGCAAAGATATATGAAGATTTTCGAATTATATGAAAAAATGAGCGAAGTGTTCCCAAAGGAGCTTTCTTGCGAGTGGGATAACGATGGACTTATGTGCTGCCCCGACAGACAAAGAGAGGTAAAAAAGGCGCTTTGCGTGCTTGACGTTACGGAAGATGCCGTTGACTATGCAATAGACGGTGGATTTGACCTCATAGTCTCGCATCACCCCTTTATATTCCGTGCTCTTCGCTCGGTAGACGAAGGACAGTATCCTGCAAAAAAGCTTATAAAGCTTCTTCACGCGGGAATTTCTGTGTTTTCCTTCCACACAAGAGCCGATACCGCTTCGGGCGGTGTAAACGATAAGCTTGCCGAAATTATAGGCTTGAAGAACGTAGCCTCTTTTGGCGAGGATGGAATGGGAAGAATTGGCGAGCTCGACAGAGAATACACGCTTTCTGAGTTTGCTTCGCTTGTAAAAGACAAGCTATCTTCACCGTATGTAAACTATTGTGGGCAAAATTCGGTCAAAAAGGTGGCTTTGCTCGGAGGAGATGGGAAGGATTTCGTACAGTCCGCAAAGGCTGCGGGCGCGGACACCTATCTTAGCGGAAGCATAAGCTATAATGTGCTCTTGGAAGCCCCCGAATACGGAATAAATCTTCTCGAAGCGGGACATTTCCACACCGAAACGCATATAAAAAAGGTGTATGCGAGCCTTATTCGCGAGTACTGTCCCGACGCTTTCGTCGAGGAAAAGGATTTTAATCCCATAAAATCGCTTTAAGAGACCAAAAAGAGCAAAAAAGAGCCAAATTGCTTGACTTTTTGCCTTTATTGTGCTATTATGGTAGGGACAAAAATAACGACTTTTGAAAAAAGAGGAATAAATATGCAGGTATATGAAGAACTCGTCGCGCGCGGTCTTATCGCGCAGGTAACCGACGAAGAAGAAATCAAAGAACTCGTGAATGCGGGAAAAGCGGTATTCTATATCGGCTTCGACCCGACAGCAGACAGCCTTCACGTAGGACACTTTATGGCGCTCTGCTTTATGAAGAGACTTCAGATGGCAGGAAACAAGCCCGTCGTGCTTATAGGTGGCGGTACGGGTATGATAGGTGACCCCTCGGGAAGAACCGATATGCGTCAGGTGCTTACAAAGGAAATGGTCGAGCACAACTGCGAGTGCTTCAAGCGTCAGATGAGCCGTTTCATCGACTTCTCCGACGGCAAGGCTATTATGGTAAATAACGCCGATTGGCTTCTCGACCTTAACTACGTTGAGCTTTTGCGCGAGGTTGGCGCTTGCTTCAGCGTAAACAAGATGCTTTCTGCTGAATGCTACAAGCAGCGTATGGAAAAGGGACTCAGCTTCCTTGAATTCAACTATATGATAATGCAGAGCTACGACTTCTACGAGCTCTTCAGAAAATACGGCTGTAATATGCAGTTCGGTGGCGACGACCAGTGGAGCAACATGCTCGGTGGTACAGAGCTTATCCGTAAGAAGCTCGGCAAGGACGCATACGCTATGACCATCACCCTTCTCCTCAATTCCGAGGGTAAAAAGATGGGTAAGACACAGTCTGGCGCGGTATGGCTCGACCCGAACAAGACCTCTCCCTACGAATTCTATCAGTATTGGAGAAACGTAGGTGATGCCGACGTTCTCAAGTGTCTCCGTTTGCTCACCTTCCTTCCTATTGAAGAAATCGAGAAGATGGCGACTTGGGAAGGCAGTCAGTTAAATGAAGCGAAGGATATTCTCGCATATGAGCTCACCACTCTCGTTCACGGAGAAGAGGAAGCAAATGCGGCGAGAGCTTCTTCCCGCGCACTCTTTGCAGGTGGCGCGAGCGCAGACGTTCCTACCGTTTCTATAAAGGCACACGCTTTGGCAGAGGGCAAAATTGACATAATCTCTCTCTTGGTTTCGGGCGGTCTTGCAGATTCCCGTTCTGATGCGCGTCGCGCAGTTGAGCAGGGTGGTGTAAGCGCTGACGGTGAAAAGGTCACCGATATCAAGGCTACCTTCGAAGAGGCTCAGCTTCGCGCAGGCGTCCTTCTCAAAAAGGGAAAGAAAGTTTATAAGAAGATAATCGTTGAATAAAGGTGGAGCGCCCGAAGAAATTTCGGGCGCTTTTCAATTTATAAAAAAATTTGAAAAAATAATGGCAAAAAGCTTACACCTTGAATATACTGATATAGGAAGGCACTTTGCGTTGCCTTTACTTTGGAGGTGTTTTTATGAAAACGAAAACTTTTTGCAAGGTGCTGGGACTTTCTCTTCTTTCCTTCGGTATAGGAATACTCGCCTCATTCTTTCTGCCCGAGAGCGTGCTCGTGGTAATTGAAGCCGTCGTTATTATTGCCGTGGGAAGTCTTTATTTCATACAAAAATAATTATAAGGAAAAAATGCTATGAGAATTGTAGTAGTACATTCACCGAAATTTTTTTCGCCACTCTTGAGAAGGCTTTTTAAAATAAAAAAGTAGAGCTTTTTGGGGGCTTTTTGCCCCCGATTTTTATTTTTCTGTAAACAAAATGGGAGAAAAAGCTCGGAATATTGCAATTTTCGGACAAAAAGGTATGAAAAAACGGACAAAAATATAAGAAAAATGCAAGACCGACAACAAAAAGTTGTATTTTTCTATAAAAATTTTGGTTAAAGTATTGTAAAAACAGAATCAATGTGTTAAAATATACGTTAGTTAATAATTTTTCTTAATATAGGAGAAACGAAAATGGCATTGAAAAATCAGTATCTTGTAGAACTCATGCAGAGAATTGAAAAGAGAAACCCCGGTGAGACCGAGTTCCATCAGGCAGTAAGCGAGGTTCTTGAGTCGCTTGAGCCCGTTTTGGAGCAGAGCCCCGAGTATATCGAAAAGGGTATAATCGAGAGCATGGTTGAGCCCGAAAGAATCATTAAGTTCAAGGTTCCGTGGGTTGACGATAACGGAAAGGTGCAGGTAAACAGAGGTTACCGCGTTCAGTTCAACAGCGCTATCGGTCCGTACAAGGGCGGCTTGCGTTTCCATCCCTCAGTAAACGAGAGCATTATCAAGTTCCTCGGCTTTGAGCAGACCTTCAAGAACTCTCTTACGGGTCTTCCTATGGGCGGCGGTAAGGGTGGCTCCGACTTCGATCCCAACGGAAAGTCCGATATGGAGGTTATGCGCTTCTGCCAGAGCTTCATGACCGAGCTTTCTAAGTACATAGGCGCAGACACCGACGTTCCCGCAGGCGATATCGGTGTAGGTGCAAGAGAAATTGGCTATCTCTTCGGTCAGTATAAGCGTCTTCGTAACGAGTTTAAAGGCGTGCTTACAGGTAAGGGAATCACCTACGGCGCTTCTCTCATTCGTCCCGAAGCGACAGGCTACGGTGCTACCTACTACACAGTTGAAATGTTAAAGACATACGGTGAGGACATAAAGGGTAAGACCTTCGCTATCTCCGGCTTCGGTAACGTTGCTTGGGGCGCGGTAAAGAAGATTACCGAGCTTGGCGGTAAGGTTATTACCATTTCAGGTCCTGACGGATACATCTACGACAAAGACGGTGTTTCTACCGAGGAAAAGATAAACTACATGCTCGAAATGCGCGCTTCTTGCCGTAACAGAGTAGAGGATTATGCAGACAAGTTCGGCGTTCCCTTCTATAAGGGCGAAAAGCCTTGGGGCGTAAAGGCAGACGTTATTATGCCTTGTGCTACTCAGAATGAGGTTAATCTCGACGACGCGAAGAAGATGGTTGCAAACGGACTTAAGTTCTACGTAGAGGTTTCCAACATGCCTACCACAAACGAGGCAGTTGCATTCTTGCAGCAGAACGGTGTTGTTGTCGCTCCCTCTAAGGCAGTAAACGCAGGTGGTGTTGCCGTTTCCGGTCTTGAAATGTCTCAGAACTCTATGAGATATTCTTGGTCCGCAGAAGAGGTTGACGAAAAGCTTCAGACCATTATGAAGAACATCTACGAAAGCTCTGTTGCCGCTGCTAAGCAGTATGGCATGGAGGGTAACCTTGTGGCAGGCGCTAATATCGCAGGCTTCTTGAAGGTTGCTAAGTCTATGATGGCTTACGGAGTAGTTTAATATTGTAAACTAATATTTGCAATTAAAAGAAACGCCCTAGACGAAAGTCAAGGGCGTTTTTGTTTGCTTTTGCGCTTGTTTTAGCCTGTTTTTCTCGCTTTTGCTTGACAATAAGCGCGTAAAATGTTAAAATATACTGTCAAATCTTTTGTGGAGTAATTTATGATAGCGAAAAATCAAAAATACGAAATAAAAATAGAAGATTTAAACAACCTCGGCTATGGTGTAGGCAAGATTGGAGACACTGTCGCCTTCGTTTCTGGCGCGGTCGACGGTGATTTGGTGCTCGCAAAGGTGATTCTCGCAAAGAAGAATTACGTAGTAGCGAAAACCGAAGAGATTTTAGTGCCATCGCCCTATCGTGTAAAGGAGAAGTTCTGCTCCTCTGTCGGTTGTGGTGGTTGCGCCTATGCCGATATAGAATATACGCGCGAATTGGAGCTCAAGCGAGAGCGCGTAAAAATGGCTTTTCATAAGGCGAGACTTTTCGACGTACAGATAAAAGAGGTTTTCAGCACAAATAAGATAAAGCATTACAGAAACAAGGCGCAGTATCCCATAACGCGCGACAAAAACGGTGAATACAAGATAGGCTTCTATGCACCGAAGAGTCATAGAGTAGTAGAAGCTGTAAACTGTTCTTTACAACCAAGGCTGTTTTCAGAAATACTTGACTACCTGAAAGGCTTGTTTTCGGAATATAACATTTCCACTTATGACGAAGAGAGCAAAAAAGGACTTTTGCGCCATATCTATTTAAGATGCTCAAAGGACGAAAAGGATATTTCGCTTGTGTTCGTCGTAAACGGAAAGAGCATACCTCACGATAAGGAAGTTGTAGAGAAAATCATAGAGAAATTCCCTATGATAAGCTCGGTTATGCTCAATATAAATACTCTTGACACAAACGTAATATGCACAGACGAGTATATAACCCTTTACGGTAAGGGCTATATTGAGGATACCCTTTGTGACGTGGATCTGAAGATTTCGCCTGCTTCCTTCTATCAGGTGAACAGAGAGGTGGCAGAGGCGATATACAAAAAGGCAGCGGAGCTTGCCGACCTTAATGGCGGAGGGTGCCTACTCGACCTCTATTCAGGAATAGGAAGCATCGGACTTTCTATGGCAAAAAAGGCGGGCGAGGTTATTGGTGTCGAGGTCGTCGAGGGTGCTGTCGAATGTGCGAAGGAAAACGCAAAGCGAAACGGCATAGAAAACGCGAGCTTCTTCTGTGCAGACGCAAGTGAAACCGAGAATATCGTAGAAGCGCTTGAGCGAGTGGCAAAGAGAAAGATTTCGCCCGACGTCGTCATTCTTGACCCACCGAGAAAGGGCTCGTCGCCCGAGCTTCTCGACTATCTTGCAAACACAGACCTTAAAAAGATAGTTTACGTTTCTTGCAATCCCGACACGCTTGCTCGCGATGCCGCAATCCTTATAGAAAAGGGCTTTGCGATAAGTGAAGTGTACCCATTCGATATGTTTCCTAGGACAGGGCACGTTGAAAGTGTGGTTTGTTTTACCAAGAAGTAAAACAAACGAAAAATCCGACGGCAAGAACGCCGTCGTGCTTGCACGTAAGGGTGGCTTGACTTCGGGATTTTTGAGTTCACGCCCGAGGGCGAAAACGGAGCACACTTTCAACATATCGTGTCACGCTCTCGGCGAGAGAGTAACATATATCCAAAATGGAATATATGTTTCCTTTTGGATACATTTTCCGACATTTGAGAAAAAATGCAGATATACTGTAATTTTTTCGCCTTACATCTTGATAAATGCCGTATAATGTGATAAAATAAATTGTTATGAAAAAGGAGGGCTGGTCTATGAACCGCGTTATTATCCCTAAAAATTATAAATCGCCTTTGCCGATATACGAGACGCAAAGAGCTATTGAGTTCATCAAGAAGAATTTTCAGATAGAGCTTGCGCGCGCACT
Source organism: Eubacteriales bacterium (assembly GCA_045654845.1). GTDB lineage: Bacteria > Bacillota > Clostridia > Oscillospirales > CAG-272 > UBA1740. The sequence goes on from JAZOOB010000064.1 coordinate 9,170, forward strand.
TAATCTGCGCAGAGTTTCCGCACCTCTTTTCGTCGAGGAAAATTCGGGATTGAACGATAATCTTAACGGACACGAAAGACCCGTTTCCTTCGATATTCCCGCAGTAGGCTCTTCGGGACAGGTAGTTCATTCGCTCGCAAAGTGGAAAAGACTCGCATTGAAGCGCTACGACTTCCGTTGTGGCAAGGGACTCTATACCGATATGAATGCGATTCGTCGCGATGAGGATCTCGATAACCTTCACTCTATATACGTCGACCAGTGGGACTGGGAGAAGATTATAACCCGTGAACAGAGAACACTCGATTATCTTATCGAAACAGCGCAGAGCATAGTTGACGCCATCTGCGACACCTGTGACAGACTTGCGTCGGAATTCCCGATGATAAAGACTCATCTTTGCCGTGAAATGTCTGCAGTAACTACACAGGAGCTCGAGGATATGTATCCCGACTTCACTGCAAAGGAAAGAGAAAATGCATATTTGAAGGAGCATAAGACCGCAATTATTATGCAGATAGGCGGCGCTCTTAAATCGGGCAAGCCCCATGACGGACGCGCGCCCGACTATGACGATTGGCAGCTCAACTGTGATATTATGTTCTATAACGAAGTCCTTGATTCTGCTATTGAGATTTCCTCTATGGGAATCAGAGTAGATGAGGAATCCCTCGACAGACAGCTGAAAATAAGGGGCTGTGACGACAGACGCGAGCTTCCTTTCCATAAAATGCTCCTAAACGGTGAGCTTCCTCTCACTATGGGAGGTGGCATCGGTCAGTCCAGACTTTGTATGCTCATGATTGGCTGCGCTCATATAGGCGAGGTACAGTCGAGCATATGGGACAAAGATACCATAAAGACTTGTGAAGAAGCAGGCATAACGCTCTTGTAAAGCAATGTTTACAAAATAAAAGGCAGAGATTTCTCTGCCTTTTTCTATTATTTACAATTTTCGGTATACAAGAATTTCAAATTCGGTTTCTACCTCTAATTCGGAAAGAGCAGAAATCTTTTCCTTGTCCTTTTCCTTCGTGCGATAGTAGTAAGGCGTCATTTTAAAGAGATTTTGCAGGTCGTCGCCCGAAAGGGTGATTTTGTTTTTCACCTCGACCTTTTCAAGAAGCGAAAAACCTTCCACCTCGTAAGGCGAAAGCTCGTTTTCGTAGGGCGTTTCGTATATCGCCCGCTTCAACGACCAGAGATGCTTTTCGGTGGGAATTACCGAGAAAAGAAGAGCGTCCTTTTTAAGAACCCTTAAAAATTCCTCTCTTGCAAAGGGGGAAAAGATACTGAAAAGCGCGTCTGCGCTCTCGTCGCAAAAAGGCATATGATATACACCTGCGACAATAAGCGAGAGATTTTTATTTCTGCGCGCACCGTAGATTATAGCATCGCGGGAAATATCGAAGCCGTAAAAAATGGTGTTTTTACCTTCACCCTTTAAGTATCTCTCTATTTCGTCGGTATAATAGCATTCACCACAGCCACAGTCGATAAGGATATCGCCGTCATTTATATATTCGCCTGCCGTTTTGCAAAGTGAAGCACAAAGCGGAGAATAAAATCCGCCCGACAAAAAGGCTCTTCGCGCTTCTGTCATTTCCTTATTATCACCGTGAGCCCCCTTTTTCTGAGAAAGCAGAAGGTTTATATACCCTTGCTTTGCAAGGTCAAAGGAGTGAGAATTTTCGCAAGCACAGTGCTTATCGTCGCCCGAAAGCGCACTATGGCAAACGGGACATATCAAAATTTCGTAATTCATCGGTTTCCTCTTGAAAATTAAAGCTATAACAATTATATATTATAAGAAAAAATAAGTCAAGCATATAGACAAAAAGGGGGATATTATGATATACTATAAAAAATAAAGATTATTTTTATAAAAAAAGGAAAGATTAAAATATGGCTGAGACCAAAAGAATGATGGGTGTGGACTACGGC
>JAZOOB010000065.1:0-16813 GCA_045654845.1 Eubacteriales bacterium
TTCAAGGGATACGCCACTATCCTCAAATACCTTTTCTTTTATATACTCTATAAGCTTTTTAATATCATTTGCAGTTGCGCCACCACGATTTATAATAAATCCCGCGTGTTTTTTCGAGACCTCGGCGCCACCTATTCTGTATTCCTTTAATCCCGCGTCTTCGATGAGCTTACCTGCAAAGTTATTTAGCGGTCTTTTAAAGATGCTGCCAGCATTGGGATACGAGAGAGGCTGAGCGTCCTTACGCTTTTTTACTACCTCGTTTGTTTTGGCATTTATCTCGTCGTAATCACCGAAAGAAAGCTTAAATTCGGCTGAAATTACGGTAATAGGCTCTTCGTGGCAAATAGAATGTCTATACGAAAAATTCATTTTTTCGTTATTATACGTTTGAATTTCGTTGGTTTTATGGTTATAACATCTGGCAGAAACCAAAATGTCGGATATCTGCGAGTTATAAGCGCCCGAATTCATATACAGAGCACCGCCGACAGATGCGGGAATTCCACACAGCTTTTCCATACCCGAAAGTGAAAGTGATGCCGCCTTTTTTGCCAGCTTCGTAATTGATGCACCACAATCTGCACGTAGTACGTCACCATCAAACGAGTATGACGCAATTTTTGTAGTAATTACTAAGATTCCCTCGTAGCCGTCGTCCGACGGAATAATATTTGTTCCATTCCCTATTATCTTGTATCTATATTGGGTGTCCTTTAAAAAGCCAAGCAAAGCTTCAAATGCGCCTGAATTCAAGGGGAAAATAGCAAGTCTTGCATTTCCACCCACCTTAAAGCTACAACACTCCGACATGGGAAAGCTTTCATAAAATTCGTAGCTTTTTTTTACGTTATTCTGAGAAGAAACAAAATTCAAAACCGAAGATAAGTCCATTTATGCCTCCAAATAAGCGCTTTTCTCTTCAATAAGCTCGATTGCGGCGGCGCGCTGCTTCTCGGTAACGTTTATACCCCCAAGAATTCTTGCAAGCTCGCCTATACGTCCCTCTTCATCAAGTTCTTCTATTTTCGTATATATTCTTCCATTTTCCTCTGTCTTATGTATGAACAAGTGAGAATCTGCAAGCGAGGCTATCTGCGCCGAGTGAGTTACGCATATAATCTGCGCGGACCTTGACGCATTCAATAGCTTTATACCGACCTTTCTCGCAGTTTTACCGGAAACTCCCGAATCCACCTCGTCGAAAATCAAGGTGTCGATTAAATCTTTATCAGAGGTGACGCACTTTATTGCGAGCATGATTCTCGCCATTTCACCGCCCGACGCTATTTTTGCTATGGGCATTTCGGGCTCGCCTACGTTTGTAGAAACCATAAATTTAACGGCATCTACACCTCTTTCGGAAAAGACGTATTCTCCGTTTTCTATCTGCTTTTCTACAAGGATATTGAAACCAACCTTAGGCATATCGAGAAATTCAAGGTGCTCTTTTATTCCCTTAGCCATCTTTTCTGCATACTGTGTTCTCACTTCATGCAGCTTATCTGCCAAAGTCGTAGCGATAGCGATAATTTCTTTTTCTTCTTTTTGAAGCTCCTTTTTTCTATCGTCGGAATTTTCAAGCAAAGAAAGTCTTTCTTTCGCCTTGTCTTTATATTCTATAATTTCGGCAATACTTCTGCCGTATTTTTTCCTCAACTTTTCTATGACGTCAAGGCGAGATTCTATTTTATACAGCAAAACGGTAGGATCTTCTGCATCGTCTTCCTGCAATGCATATACCTCCTCCGATGCTCCCTCGACGAGTGAGAGAGCCTCTTCTAATGCAAGATATGCACTTTTGACACTGGGTACTACGTCCTCTATTTGCATAAGCGAGGAAATACTACGCTCTATAATATATGCGGCATTTCCCTTTTCATTTCCCTTTAATGCTCTGTATGCAAACGAAAGCTGCTTTGAAATGCGCTCAAGATTTTTGATTTTGAGCTTTCTCTCTTCGAGAGACTCCTCTTCGCCTACCTTCAATTTTGCCGTTTCTATCTCGTTTATCTGATAGCCTAACATCTCTATCGTTCTTATTCTTTCGCTTTCGTCCTTATTTAAAGCACGAATCTGGCTTCTTATAGACATAAGCTTGTTATAAGATTCGCTATATTCAGAAAGCAGGCTTTCAAGCTCCGCATACTTATCAAGCAGAAGAATACCCGAATCTTCATTTGAAAGCATCTGGTTATCCTGCTGACCGTGAATAGTAACGAGAAGCGAGCCTACCTCGCGAAGAAGAGATACATTTACGGCTCTTCCGTTTATTTTTGCGGAATTCTTTCCATCAAGTGAAATGCTTCTTTGCAAAAGCACCTCTTTTTCATCATCCAAAGAGATACCCAGCTCCTGTAAGCTGTCAATAACAGCGGGTGAAAGATCGGTGAAAAGCGCACCTATTACCGCACGTTCTTCTCCGCTTCTGATAATCTCCTTGCCGAATCTCTGACCTTTCAGCAGGTTTATACTATCTATTATGACGGATTTTCCCGCGCCGGTCTCACCGGTCATAACGTTAAAGCCGTTTATGAAATCAATGTCCGCGCGCTTTACAACCGCTATGTTTTCAATATGCAATGATGATAGCATATCCTGCCTCCAAGCTTATATTTTTTTGATCATTTCGTGAAGCTTATCGCTGAGCTCTTCTGCGGTCTGGTCGTCTCTTACCACGACGAGAATCGCGTCGTCGCCTGCGACACAGCCGATAATATCCTCAAGGTTAAGCGAGTCTACACAAGTAGCGACTGCATTAGCCATACCGGGATAGGTCTTGATTATAATCAGATTTCCTGCATAATCGACCTTTGTAATAGAATCCGTCAAGGCGCTGCTGAAACGAGGGATAACGTGCTCTCTTTTTGCAGCGGGGGCTGCATATTTGGAGACGCCGCTATGAGTACTTCCCTTTGTGAGCTTCAATTCTCTTATATCTCGGGAAACCGTCGCTTGTGTAACGTCAAAGCCTGCATCCTTTAAATGATTTATAAGGTCGTCCTGCGTTTCAATTTCGAACTTTTCTATCAGCTCAAGAATCTTCTTTTGTCTTTCGCGTTTCATATTATATTCCTTTCAGGATTATATTTTCATTTTCTTATGCAAAGTACCGAGAATTCCTGTATTGTCAAAGGAAATCAGCTTAAGCGACTTTTCGGACTTCGTGACCGTAACGACCTCGCCGTAATAGAAGGGATAGGTATCAACGCCGTCTATATGTACGTATAGCTCTCTTTCGGGTGCTGAAATATGCTTTACAGAAACGTTTAAGTCAGGGGCGAAAAGTATAGAACGGTTAAAGAAAGAGTGTGCAGACACAGGCGTTACGCAGATAGCCTCCAAGGAGGAATCGACGACAGGGCCGCCAGCCGAAAGCGAATACGCAGTAGAGCCTGTGGGCGTCGCAAGAATTATTCCGTCTACTCGATAAACGATTGAATCCGTAATACCGTCGCTGAGCTCTAAATCGGAAATTCTGAGGTTACTTCCGCGAGAAACGACTACGTCATTGAGCGCCTTTCTTTCTGCCTTAATTTCTCCCTTTTGAGTAGAAAGCTTGACGTCCAATGTCATTCGGTTTGAAACCTTATAGTTCCCCGTAAAAAGATTATCAAGCATTTCAAGCGAGTCGCTCGGAACTTCAGAAAGATAACCGAGTCTACCCATATTTATACAAAGAATCGGAATGTCGCGTATCATAGCGCAAGGTGCGGCGTCAAGAACAGAGCCGTCGCCGCCTATAACTATCATACAGTCGATATCAATGCTCAAATCACAGGGATTTATAAATGAAACCTCGTTTGGCAAGGCATCTTTAAAGTTAATGCCCGCAAAAATCGAAGCTCCCTTCGCCAACAAGTAGGAAACTACGTTTTTGCTCACCGCAAAGTCCTTATCTTTCTTGCCGTTTGGAACAATGAGAAAGTTTTTCATAATCCACTCCTCTTAAAATATGCTAAAAATTCAATATTTCCATCTCCGCCGAAAATAGGGGATGGTATGACCGAAACAAGCTCAAAGCCGAAGCTACAAGCGAAATCACACACCTTTTTTACAGCAGATTTTCTTGCCTTTTCATCTTTTACGATACCCTTTTTGCCTATATATTCCTTGCCTACCTCAAACTGTGGCTTAATAAGGCTTATAAAGCTTGCGCCGACGGGTAAAACCTCTGCGATTTTTGGGATAATCAGCGTTTGTGAAATAAAAGAAACGTCTATCGTCACTAAATCAATGACGTCAGAAAAATCCTTTTTATCAAGGTATCTTGCATTGTAATTTTCTATCGAAACAACTCTTTCGTCGTCCAAAAGAGATTTATGTAACTGTGCCGTACCCGAATCAACGGCATAAACCCTTTTTGCCCCGTTTTTTAAAAGGCAATCGGTAAAACCACCGGTCGATGCTCCGATATCGAGTGCCACCTTTCCCTTGACGTCAAAATCAAAGGTGTTTAGTGCAGCTTCAAGCTTATATCCACCGCGTCCGACGTATTTGTTTTCTTCTTCGTCTACCGTTACGTCAGATGGTGTTACACTATTAGGCACCTCGTAGGAAGGCTTCGTTATCACCTTATCACACAATCTTATTGCACCTTTTTGCAAAAGCTCTTTTGCACGGCTTCTGCTCGGCACAATACCGTTTTCGGTTAAGAACACGTCAATTCTCATAATACAGATACGATGAAGGGATATAAAATTCCTACCGCAATACCGAGCAAGGCACCCATAATAACCTGAAAAGGTGTGTGTCCTATAAGCTCCTTTAAGCGCTCACCTGCTTCGATAGAGCGTTTATTCATAAGGTCGTCCATAATTCTGTTAAGAATCTTTGCCTGCTCTCCCGCCGCTCTTCTGACACCTGTCGCATCATACATAACGATAAGGGTGAACACCGCCGCGATAGCAAAATAGGGGGAATCGAAGGAATTTGCGTAGGCGAGCGAGGTAGTCAACGCGCAGGAAGCGGAAGTATGCGAACTGGGCATACCGCCCGACGCTATAATAAGTCTGAAATTCAGCCGTTTTTCTTTTATAAGTGAAATTATAATCTTGGTAAACTGTGCTATAAACCACGCGATAAACGCGCTCATGAAAAATACGTTTTTAAATATCATTTTTTAGTTCTTTCTGTTTAAGAGCATGTATGCAAGAGCTACGAGATTTTCATTGTTTTTGAAGTCCTTTATCTCTTTTACTGCCTCTTCTGTTAGATTTTTTGCATAGGATAATGCCTCTTCGGGCGACATAAAGCTCAAAAAAGTGGTTTTATCATTTTTGTCGTCGCTACCGACAGGCTTTCCCAATTCTTCTTGTGTGCCGTACTTATCCAAAAGGTCATCTATAATCTGGAAGGCAAGTCCTATTTTTTGCGCATAGCCATCTGCCGCCTTTAAAACGGCTTCATCCGTGACGTTTGCCGCAAGGCAACCGAGAATAGCCGCAGTGGATATAAGCTTTCCTGTCTTCAAGGAATACATTTTTTTGAGCTTTTCTATATCTTCTCTTAAAAGCTCGGGTGACATATCCATCACCTGACCGCCTATCATTCCCTTATATCCGGCAGACGAAGATAAAACCTCTACCGCCTTTAATAAAATATCCGACGGCAAGTCGGCTTTTATAATTACCGAAAATGCCTCGGTAAGAAGAGCGTCGCCCGCGAGCAGAGCATTCGCTTCTCCGTAGACCTTGTGATTTGAGGGCTTTCCTCTTCTCTGGTCGTCATCGTCCATGCAAGGCAAGTCGTCGTGAATGAGAGAATACGTATGTATCATCTCAAGAGCGGCAGCGAAAGGAAAAGCCTTTTCTCTATCCGCACCAAGCATCTCGGCAAATGAAACAAGTATGAAGGGGCGTATACGCTTACCGCCGTTTAAAAGACTGTAATTCGACGCCTCGCTTATAATCTCATAGTCCTCGTCATCAGAAGAAAAAACCTTTTCAAGATACGAGTTCATCTCTTCTGCTACGCTTTTTATATCGTTTTTTAAGAAATCCAACTTAAAACTCTTCCTTTTCAGTATCAAAATCCTTTTCTACAAGGTCTCCGTTTTCATCGGAAAGCAGAATTTTCACCTTCTGCTCCGCCTGATTTATCTTTTCGTTACATGCATTTACGAGCTTGATCCCCTTTTCAAATGCCGTGAGGGATTCTTCAAGCGTGAGCTTCCCTTCCTCTAAAGCACGTACAGTCTCTTCAAGCTCTGTCATCGCGGTTTCAAATGAAAAATTCTTTGTTGCCATACAATAATCCTTTCAGACCTCATTTTCTTTGGTCACTTCTTTTGCCGTGGCTAAAACGCTACCGTCCTTTAGCCTTATATTAAGTTCATCACCTACGCTCACGTCACCCGTAGATAAAACGGGGACGTCTTTTGTGACGTTATATCCTATCGCATATCCTCTTGAAAGTGTTGACAAGGGACTTATCGCGTCCAGCTTCCCTGCTATTTTCTGTAATTCTGCCATAGACTCGCTCAATTTCGAGTTCATAAGGCGAGACAGTTTATCAAAAAGGAATGCGCAAAGAAGTCTTTTTTCCTGAAGATAATATTCGGGATCGGTGAACATTTTTCTTTCGGAAAGCAGCTTTAATCTCTCTTTTTTTCCCGAAATCTCTCGCAAAAGCAGATTTGATAGCTGAGAGCGATAATTTGAGATTAAATACAATATCTCGTTTATATCGGGCGTCGCCAATTCTGCTGCCGCGGAAGGCGTGGGCGCTCGTTTATCGGAAACGAAATCGCATATGGTGAAGTCGGTCTCGTGACCGACGGCAGAAATGACGGGAATTTCGGATCTTGAAATAGCGTATGCCAGATTTTCGTCATTAAACGCCCACAAGTCCTCAATAGAGCCTCCGCCTCTGCCTATTATTATGACGTCCGCCGTTCTTTTCTCGTTAAAATACTCAAGACCCTTGATAAGTTGTGCGGGTGCTGAGCTCCCCTGCACAAGCGAAGGATAAAGCGTAACGTCTGCTAAGGGGTATCTGCGCTTTAAAATATTCATTATATCGCGCACGGCTGCGCCTGTCGGCGAAGTGATAACACCTATTTTTTGAGGCATTCTCGGTAATGGCTTCTTCTTTGCCTCGTCAAATAGCCCAGCTTTTGATAGCTTTTCCTTTAATTGCTCGAAGGCGAGATATAAAGAACCCAAGCCGTCAGGCTCCATCTGTGTGACGTAAAGCTGATACTGTCCGTCGCGCACAAATAAAGAAACACTACCCTTGGCTAATATTTTCATGCCGTTTTCGGGCATAAATTTCAATCTTGATGCCGCACTCTTAAACATAACGGCACGAATAAGCGAGCCCTCGTCCTTTATCGAAAAGTAAAGGTGTCCGCTTCTATGATTTGTGAAATTTGAGATTTCACCCTTTACACACAGATTAGACAACAAGGCGTTTGTGTCAAGAATTGATTTTATATATTCGTTTAACTGTGAAACCGAGATGTAACTTCCGTTTTTCTCGTATCCCAAAAGCATCAAAACGCCTCCTTTGTGTTTTTATCTGTATAAATATGCATTCCTTGCGAGCAAAGCGACACCTGATGCATTATCGGAAGAAAATTCAGGCTCTGCAAAATAAGCGTCTATTTCTCTTTTCAGCTTATCCTTTATTATGCTATTGCTCATTACTCCGCCGACGTATAAAATCGGCATATCTCCGTACCTTTCCAAAAAGCTTTTAGACATTTGAAGAATAACCTCTGAGAGATATTCAAAAACGAATGCCGCCACAAGTGATGCATCGTTTGTATCGGCATAAAGCTTTTTTGCAAGGTTTTCTGCGCCCGACATATTTACATAGCATCCGTCAAGCTTGATTTTGGGTATTTTCGGCTTTTCTTTTGCCGTCAGGGCTAATTTTTCAAGCTCCTTACCCGCAGGAAATCCCAAGCCGAGCATAACACCTATTCTGTCGATAAGCTGACCTGCGCTGATATCCTTCGTCGCGCCCGCTATTTCGGTGTCAAAATCTTTGCCGTTGAAGCGCGAAAGCAAAAGTTCTGTCGTGCCACCTGAAAGGTGAAAAGCGCCAAATTTTTCTTTTAGTAGCCCTTCGTTTTTCGAGGAATAGACGGCCGCCATTATATGACCGCATTGATGCGAAAACTCATATATGGGAGCAGAAGATACAGCAGAAATAGTATCTGCTGTCGCCATACCTGTAAGAAAGCAGGGCATGTAGGAATTTTCGATGCTTCTCGGACGACTTGAAACGCCTATGGCAACGACCCTTTTATCCTTCAAGATGGGCGAGGCCTCTTGCATCACGAGAGGTAGATTCTTCACGTGAGCAAATACCGCGTCAGACTGTCGCAAACCGCATTCGCCGTTTTTTACCGGCAAAATTTTTTTGAGATTGAGTAGAATCTCACCCTTTTCATCCGATACGGCAAGTGACGTGGTATAGTTACTCGTGTCTATCCCCACTATAACGTTATTACTCATCAATTTTTTTACCGTCAATTCCCTGTGCGACAGAGTTTAAAATGCCGTTTATAAAGGCACGTGCCTTATCGTCGTCGTAGATCTTCGATAACTCCAAAGCCTCGTTTATAGAAACCTTAAGAGGTATGTCCGTATAGATCATCTCATAAATTGCAAGCTGCAAAATCGAGAGTGAAACACGAGAAATTCTGTTAAGCTTCCAGCCCTGCGAATTCTTTTCTATAATCGCCATTATTTCGTCGTAGTGGACAGAAATGCCGTTTACAGTCTGATTCACGAATTCGTCGCTTTCTTCTTCTCTTACGGTGATTGCGGTGTTGTAAATCTCGTTAACGTCTCTTTCCATGTCAAAGTTTTTTTCAAAAAGCAGTGAAAAAGCGAGTTCTCTTTGTTTACGTCTTGTCATTTTTTTGTTAGCCTTTCAGCATATCCTTTTCGTAAATATATATTTTTATGTATACATAAATAATTATACATAAAAATTACTGAAATGTCAACTTATATATTATAATTTTTAAGTATAATATGCAGTTTTTTTCGCTAAACTAAAGGTATTTACCACAGTTTTGAGGTTCAGTATGAAAAACAAAAAATTATTTTGCATATTTTTGCAATTTTTAATGCTTTTTTACATTTTTTCCTTTACTTGTGAGGCGAAGGAAGAAAAGCATATCAAGTGGATAGATTTTACCGTTACAGCCGAGGCTTTAAAGGACGCGTCAAGTCTGGATATAAAAACTAAAGGCTCGGAAAAGCATATTGACTGGATATCCTCGCTTTCATATCTTGCTCAAAAATATGGCGGAGATTTCTCTAAATACGCAAGAAAAGATTTGGCAGAACTTGAAAATCTAACAAAAGACAAAGAAATTAAAGAGCTATGTAAAAATGAGAAATTATACGATTATTACAAGATAGCCTACGGTGCAATCCTTTCGGGAATGCTCGGTGAATATAAGCTTGAAGACGAAAATGGAGTGTCGACAGGAGAGGTGAAATACGGTATCAAGGCCTTCTCTCCCATCGCGCGCGGATATGGATATACACATTATGATGACTTCGGCGCGTCAAGAAGCTACGGATACAAGCGGCATCACTTAGGACACGATATTATGGGCGGTGTAGGTACGCCTATCATAGCGGTGGAAAGCGGGTTTGTGGAATCACTCGGCTGGAATCAGTACGGTGGTTGGCGTATAGGAATACGCTCGTTTGACGGGGAAAGATACTATTACTACGCGCATTTAAGGAAGGGACACCCGTATAATCAGCTATACGAGGGGAAATACGTATGTGCGGGCGAGGTTATAGGCTACCTTGGAATGACGGGATATAGCGCAAAAGAGGATGTAAACAATATAGACATTCCGCACCTTCACTTCGGATTGCAAATAATTTTCGACAAATCGCAAAAGGACGGCGTAAATCAGATATGGATAGACTGCTATGAATTGACAAAGTTCCTTTCTTCCTACTCTGCTCCCATAAAAAAGAGTGCGGACGGCAAGGAATACGTGTCCAAAGTGAAAATTATAGACCGAGATTTCCCCGATTAAAAAAGATAAAAATATAGAATTTTATTACTGAATATTTGGAAATCACAGTCAAAAGCACTTGACTTTTTCTCTCTTATGTGATAACATATACAGGTAATAAAAAGCAGGTGTGGTGGAATGGCAGACACGCTGGTCTTAGGAACCAGTTCGCAAGAGTGTGGGTTCAAGTCCCACTACCTGCACCAGAAAAAGTCCGAACCGTACCGCAGATATGGTTGGGGCTTTTCCTCTTTGTGAAGAGTGGGACTTGAAATAGGGAGAAAATTGCCAAAGGCAATTTGTCCGAAGGACCAAACAGCCTAAACGGCTGTCAGAGCCGCGAATGACCGCAGGGCGCAGTTCGCCCGAGACCAAGTCCCACTACCTGCGTAAGCAAAAGCAGTCTGAGCTTTTGCTCGGGGTGCTTTTTCTTTTTGGTAAAGAGTGGGACTTGAAGTAGGAGCGGTAGTGAATGACAGCCGTTTAAGCCGTTTGCCGGCTAAAATAGCCGTTTTTTCTGTATTTTTCAATGCTTTTCTGCGAGAAATCTATTGACATTTAGATATATCAATGCTATCATAGGTGTGGTTTCAAAATCATATTGAAGGGCTTTAAAATTATGAGGCGCAAAACAAACATTCAAGAACTTACTTTTGATATATTGTGCGCGGTAGTCGCAGGAATAATTGTCGGTACTGCATATCATTTTTTCCAAAACAGCAACGGCTTTGCTCCGGGCGGTGTGGGTGGACTTGCCACTATTACTCATCATCTTTTGAAAAACAAGATAAGCTGGTCTATTTTGATGGTAGCTTTCAACCTGCCCATTTTCGTTTTAGTAAGCGCGTTTATAAACAAAAAATTGGGAGCGATATTGAGTATTTACATACTAGTTCAGTCTTTCATCCCAAGGTTATATGATTTTATCGGCGCAAAGCCTTACAGCTTAGTTAACAATCAAGCGGATTTCAACATTATATTTGCCTGTATCGCGACAGGTGTTATATCCGGTTTTGGATTTTCATTAATGCTTAAGCGATTCGGCGCAAGCGGTGGTACATACGGCATTTCAGCTCTTATAAAAAGATCAAAGCCGGAATTGAACATCGCTTACGTATCCTTCATTATGGACACGTGTGTTGTGTTTATAGCGTTTTTTGTATACGGCATGAAAATAACCCCCGTGGTTTGTACTCTGCTGAACTTGTTTATCGCAAATATTATCGTCGATAACGGTCTAAACGGTATTAAAAACGGCTATAAGTTTGAAATAATTACAAGCGCCCCAAATGAATTGTCTGATGAATTGATTTCGAAATTGCACCATGGCGTTACAAAAATTCAAGTTCACGGAATGTATTCTGATTCTGACAAATATATGCTGGTTTGTATCATCAACAAAAGACAGATCGGCGCAATGATGAAAATAATAAAATCCCATCCTGACACGTTCGCTAGCTTTGAAAAAGTAAACGAAGTTTTTGGAAATTTCAAAAGGCGCGTTTAAAATCAATTATAACTTTCACTTATAAAAAAGTCCCAACCGTATCGCAGATATGGTTGGGGCTTTTTCTCTTTGTGAAGAGTGGGACTTGAAATAGGGAGAAAATTGTTACGCTTACCGTTGATTTTTAAGTTTATATATGATATAATATTTATAATAATTTTCAAACGAATTTCAAGCACTTTTTCGGAGGGGTTTTACTATGAAATTTGAAATCATTGACTTTCACGCTCATCCTTTTTTGACGCCCGAGCAGAACATCTGCGGACACAAAGAATTCTGCAATATGACGGCAAAAAACACGGCAGAACGCCTCAAGAGCATAGGAATCAGTAAAATATGCGGATCGGTTGTCAAGCCTGTTGACGTAAACAATTTAACGTGGGAATCGGTAAAATCGCTCAACGAAGCGGCGATGGAGCTGTGGGAGATTTACGGCGATTTTTACGTACCCGGAATTCTGGTACACCCGAAATTCGTAAGGGAATCTTGCGAAGAAATAGAAAGAATGTATAAAAAGGGGGTTCGCCTTATCGGTGAACTCGTGCCTAACGGCCACGGCTGGAGCAATTATGCAAGCAAGGAATTTTCCGAAATCCTTGACGTCGCAGAACAGTACAATATGGTGGTAAATATACATACGGACGAATGGGACAATATGGACAAGATGGTAGAAGAACATCCCAATGTAGTTATAGTTGCCGCACACCCAGGCGAAATGCCCAGCTTTATGCGCCACATGGAAAGAATGAAGATGAGCGAGAACTATTATCTTGATTTATCGGGCACCGGTATCTTCAGACACGGTGTACTTCGTCACGCGGTAGACCTGTTTGGCCCTGAAAGATTTCTTTTCGGTACTGACTTCCCTACCTGTAACCCCAATATGTTTGTCGGCGGTGTTGCAGACGACTTTCTCCTTACAGACGAAGAAAAAGAATTTATACTCTCCAAGAATGCAAAGAGACTTCTCGGATTGAATTGAGGCATTATGGAAATCAGATATTATAAACTTACAAGGCTACTCAAGGAAAGAAAAATTCCTCTTGCAAAAATGCAAAAGGAATTGTCTATAAGCCCTAGCGAAATAGAGAAAATCAAAACGAACAGAATTCTCCATTCTGACACCTATTTGCTAATCTGCCAATATTTAAACTGTGAAATTGAAGATATTGTAGAGATTCTTTCACTCAAAGATGACGGAGAGCCTTATGCGGATCTCACTCTTATAACCAAGAATTCCTACAAAACAAAGTTGAACATTTAGTCGTTTTTCGATCTTATTTAAATTTCAGTATTAGAACTTAATTTTCTGAATTTGAGTGGCGAAACGCCTTTAGCTTTACTGAAAAACGAGGAAAAGTAATTACTGTCGTTAAATCCACAGGCATAGGCAATTTCGCTCACAGAGAGCGAGGTGTTTATAAGCAACTGCTCTGCCTTCTGTAGTCTTACAGAAGCTAAGTATTCCTTGAATCCAAAACCGCTTACGTTTTTAAAGGTTCTTGAAAACGAACATTCACTCATGGCGCATCTCGTAGCTACGTCTTTCAATGTAATTTCCTCTGCAAAATGAGCCGAAATGTATTGCATAGCATCGTAGATTACGATATTCGCCTTTTCATATGCGCCGCCTTCCCTGTCCGCGCCCGAACGAAGAATGACGGAAAAGAGCTCGGTAAGATGTCCTTTTATCAGCTCTTGTGAAAATTCGTCATTTTTCTTTTGCTCTTCGGATATTTTCTCGAATATCTTCATTATTTTCTCTGCCTGTCCCTTTTTCGCTGAAAACAGTCGGCTAGGGAAAATTTTATAGAGCTTAGGAAGAATGGCGGGATTGATATAATCGGCAGAAAAGAAAAGCAATACTCGCTCACTTTCCTGCGAGGTATAGACAGTTCTGTGAGGTATACCGCGAGGAATAAGCACGAGGCAGTTCTCAGACAACGAAAGAACTCTATCGTCTATGAAGTATCTGCACTCGCCCGATATCGTATAATATAGCTCATACGTCCTATGTACGTGTATTTTTGAGTTTATATTTGCGGTGCTTTTCACCTTTAATCTCTCGCATACAAACTCGTTTAAATCGGCTTTTTTCATCGTTTTTCACCTAAAAAAATATTAACTGAAGCTATTCTATAACATTTTTGCAAAAAAGTCAAGAAAAATATATCAAAACACAAATTTTTTAAGGAAATCGAATTTTATATAACCTTATAATAATATTAGTTAAGGTATTAACTTTAATAATTTTTTTAACATATTCAAGGAGCAATTTATGAAATTTGTAGACAAAAAGGCAGTTGACGTAAAAATTGCGTACATCGGTGGCGGCTCGCAGGGCTGGGCTTGGGGTCTTATGAACGACCTTGCACTTAATCCTGATATGAGTGGCGACGTTGCGCTCTACGATATCAATCTCGAGGCTGCAAAAAGAAATGAAATCATAGGTAATTCCGTAAACGATTACGAGGGCTGTATTTCCAAGTGGAACTACAAGGCGTACGATTCGATTGACGAGGCTCTTACGGGCGCAGATTTCGTAGTAATATCCATTCTTCCCGGCACTATGGAAGAAATGAGATCCGACGTACACACCCCCGAGAAATACGGCATATGGCAGCCTGTTGGTGATACGACCGGCCCCGGCGGTATCATCCGTGCACTTCGTACTATCCCTATGTTTGAAGTTATCGCTAACGCGGTAAAGAAAAATTGCCCTGACGCTTGGGTAATCAACTATACAAACCCCATGACCGTTTGTATCCGTACTCTTTACAGAGTATTTCCCGAAATCAAGGCATTCGGCTGCTGCCACGAGGTATTCGGTACTCAGAAGCTCCTTGCAAAGATTCTCAAATTCTACGAGGGCATTGAAGCAGACAGAACCGAAATTAAGACTAATATCGTAGGTATCAACCACTTCACTTGGCTTACCTCCGCTCAGTATAAAAATATCGACCTCTTCCCTATGTACCGCAAGTATATTGAAGAGCATCCTGAAGGCTGGGACGACGGACGTACCGACCACTGGGTAAAGGTAATGGGTAGTGAGGTTCACCTTGTTAAGTTTGACCTCTTTAAGAGATACGGCTACATAGCAGCTGCGGGTGACAGACACTTGTCAGAATTCTGCGAAGGAAAATGGTATCTCGAAAGTCCCGAGATGGTAGCCGATTGGAAGTTCGGTCTTACCACTGTCGATAAGCGTATATACGACTACAAGGTACGCGACGAAAAAGGTCTTAAGCTTATGAACGGAGAGAAGGTATACTTCTTCACAAACACAGGCGAAGAGGGTGTACTTCAGATGCGCGCGCTTCTCGGTCTTACCGACAGCTTTGTAACCAACATCAATATTCCCAACAAGGGCCAGATTCCTAATCTCCCCTTAGGCGCAGTTGTTGAGACAAACGCTTGCATTACCTCGAATTCTGTTGAGCCTGTTTATGCAGGTAACGTTCCTATGTCTATCTACGGTATGATAGCAAGAATAGTAAGCGAGCAGGAAATGGTAGTCGAGGCTGGTCTCACCCGTGACCTTGAGCTTGCATTCGGCGCATTTGCAAACAGCCAGAACGTAAATCTCTCCTTGAAGGACGCAAGAGCATTGTTCAATGAAATGGTAGAAAATACAAAAGAATATTTAAAGGATTATAACGTATGAAAATTAACGAAGCAAAAAGCACAGTCATAAGAAAAGAAAAAGTAATTCAGTTTGGTGAAGGCGGTTTTCTTCGCGGCTTTGTAGACTGGATTCTTCAGTCTGTAAATGAAAAAAGCGATTTTAACGGAAACGTAGTTGTAGTTCAGCCTATCGAAAAGGGTATGTGCGATATGCTTTCCGCACAGGATTGTCTCTATACTCACGTAATTCGTGGTGTTGAAGGTGTCGAAGCATCTGTTATCGACGTAATTTCCCGTTGTGTAAAGCCCTATGAGGATTTCGACGCTTATCTTAAGCTTGCAGAAAATCCCGACTTCAGATTCATCGTATCCAATACAACCGAATCCGGTATCGCTTTCAATGACAAGGATCTTGCGACCGATACTCCCCCCGCATCCTTCCCTGCAAAGCTCACTCTTCTCCTTAAGCGCAGATTCGACCTCGGTCTTGACGGATTTATCTTTCTCCCCTGCGAGCTTATCGATAAGAATGGTGCAACCCTTAAGAAGATAATTTTGCAGTATGCTGACCTCTGGAATTTGGGCGATGCTTTCAAGGCTTGGATAGAAAACGAAAACGTGTTCTGTAACACGCTCGTCGACCGTATCAACACCGGTTATCCCAAGGATGAGGATATGAATCTCGGATATGAGGACAATATGGTCAACACCTCCGAGTACTTCCACCTCTGGGTAATCGAAGGACCTCAGTCGATTCTCAAGGAAATCCCCTTCGACAAGGTGAACCTCAATATTATCGTGACCGACTGTCTCGATATGTATCGTACAAGAAAGGTAAGAATCTTAAACGGCGCTCACACCTCTCTCGTTCCCTTCGCTCTCTTGGAAGGCTTCGACACAGTTAAGAGCTGTATTGATAACGAAAAGACTCTCACCCACATAAAGAAGTGTGTTTACAACGAGATAATCCCTACGCTTGACCTTCCCAAAGAAGAGCTCATTTCCTATGCAGATAGCGTAATCGAGCGCTTTGCAAACCCTTATATCAAGCATTATCTCTCTTCTATCGCATTAAACTCTGTAAGTAAATTTAAGGTAAGAGTTCTCCCCTCTATTCTTGAGTATATAAAGAGATATAATAAGATGCCCGAAACACTTTTGTTCTCTTTTGCGAAGCTTATAGAGTTCTATAAGACCGATATGGTAAACGACGCACCCGACGTAGCTGAGTTTATGAAGAATGCGACAACAGCAGAAATTCTTGCAAACAAGGCACTTTGGGACGAGGATCTTTCATTCTTATATAGCGAGATTGCGAAATATGAAAATAAATAATTTAGATAACGTAGATATTAACTTAAACGACGGTCATAAGTATGCGATAAGAGATATCAAGGCAGGCGAAAATATTATAAAGTACGGCTGTCCTATCGGTCACGCTACCGCAGATATCAAGGCGGGCGAGCACGTGCATACGCATAACGTAAAGACCAATCTCAAAGGAAACCTTACGTATGAATACAACCCCGTATTTGACGACGTAAAGCTTCTCGATACCGACAAGACCTTTATGGGTTACGTGAGAGAAAACGGTGACGTAGGTATCCGAAATGAAATCTGGATAGTTAACACCGTCGGCTGTGTAAACAAAGTAGCAGAAAAACTTTCTAAGCTCACAG